>CAMFQH010000014.1:0-16769 GCA_945980025.1 uncultured Lactobacillus sp. | reverse complement strand
TTATGAAGGATATTCTTAATTATTACAATAATCGAGATTTTACTTTTGATAAGAATGATCAAATGGCAGGTGTGAATAGTATTTCAGTAACTGATATTTTAAAAGAAAATTACGGTCTAAAAATAGGCAATAAGGAACAAATATTAAAAGATGGAGTTCATGTTTATTCGGATGGATTTTTGTGTAATCCAAGTAAGAATTCATATTCCATTCACTTGTTTACTGGAACGTGGATAGATGGAAAGCAGTCTTTGAAGCAAAGAATTGTGACTAATTTAAAGAGAAAGATATCTTCTCCTAAACAAGCTGGAATATATCAAAAATTAATACGAAAATAATGAATCAAGCAGAGTTACAAAAATTAGTAGAAGAAATTTCTTTACAGTATTTTCATGTTCCGTTTAAACATGAAGTTAAAATTAATAATCGAATGACAACGACGGGCGGAAGATACTTTTTAAAGGATCATCATATTGATATTAACGGTCATTTTTTAGAGAAAAAATATCATGCAGATTTAGTTGGAATAATTAAGCATGAGTTAACGCATTATCACTTACATTTAGCGGGTCGCGGTTATCAGCATCGTAATCGTGATTTTAAGAATTTGCTTGCTGCTGTTGGAGGCAGTCGTTATACACCTGATATTGGTTTACGACGTCGACAAAATCGAAACTATATTTATGAATGTAAAAATTGTCATTTTCAGTATCCTCGCGTTCGTAAAGTAAATACAAAAAAATATAGATGTGGCAAATGCAGCGGAAGATTAACATTAATCAGAAAAAATAAATAAAAAATTTGAATTTTCATTTGCTAAAAGAAAAATTATCTGGTATATTATTTAAGTACCGCGGGCGTGGCGGAATGGCAGACGCGCAAGACTAAGGATCTTGTGATCGCTTTTAGATCGTGGAAGTTCGAGTCTTCTCGCCCGCACCACTAAGAAAAGGAAGTCGCAAATGCGGCTTCCTTTTTTTGTTAAAGTTATAAATTAATAAAGTAGGAAAGACTATGATTAATAAGAAGACTTTTAGAATTGCCATCAGTGCTATTTTTGCTGCAATTATTTTAGTTCAGACCTTTGTCCCTTATATTGGTTATATCCGTATTTTGCCAGGATTACCCTCTATTACAACTATTCCTTTAACAGTTGCATTGGCCGGATGTTTAATGGGACCAGGTTTTGGAGCATCAATTGGTTTATTTTGGGGCTTATTGAGTATGTTTGTTGCATATACGCAACCAGGTGACATTGTCAGCATGCTTTTATTCCGAAACATTCTTATTGCTTTAGTTCCTCGAACAGCTGCGGGTTTTATCGCAGGAATGATTGGACAAGCGGCAAAGGATGATTTAAAATTTCAAAAGACGGTTGTTTATACAATCACGGGATTATGTACTTCTTTGACTAATACGCTACTTGTGGTTGGTATTACTAGCCTTTGGTATATGAAGGATCCCTCTGTTTTACTTCATTCATTAGGTCAAACTCAAAATTCAGCTCCTTTAATTGCTATTTTAATTAGCGTTTTAGGCATTAATGGTATTGTAGAAGCAATCTTTACTGCTGTTCTTACGCCGGCAATTGCGATGCCTTTGAAGCAAGTGATGAAAAGGAAGATGAGTTAAAATGCCGCGTAGACGCCGTCAAAAAAATATTCAGTATATAATTGCAAGAGCATTTGCGATTTGTTTTACTTTGGTAATAATTTTATCAGGCTTTTTGTACTGGCGTCAGCAAACTGTGAATAATGAACGATTACGTCAGGCACAACTAGAAAAAGAACAGTCTCTTCAAAGTAAAGAAAAGTTTATTAAAGTAGTGGCTCCAATTGCTCAAAGGGCTGCCAAGCCTTATGGTCTCTTTCCAAGCGTTACCATCGCGCAAGCCTGTCTAGAAAGCAATTTTGGTCAGAGTGAGCTTTCTAGAAAATACAATAATTTATTTGGCGTTAAGGGAACGGATCCTAATACAAGTCGTGAGTTAACGACCTCTGAATTTGTTAATGATCATTGGGAAACCGTTACAGGGCGTTTTCGAGTTTATGATACTTATGAAGAATCAATCGAGGCACATACACGCCTATTTGTGAATGGAACTACTTGGAATAGAAACCAATATCAGCATGTTTTAGCTGCCAAAGATTATGCTACTCAAGCACAAGCATTAGAAACAGATGGATATGCGACAGATCCAGGTTATGCAAAAAAATTAATTGATATAATTAAAGAATTCAATTTAACACAATATGATTAAATTAAAAACGACAATAGTTAAGTAAATGCTATTGTCGTTTTTTGTTATAATAGACAAGTCTATTTTAGCGTTTGAGTTAACAGAAAAGGAAGAAGCAATGAGCGAAGAAACAATTCTTGCAGGATTAAATCCTCAGCAGAAAAAAGCTGTGCAGTGTACTGAAGGTCCACTTTTAGTAGTTGCTGGAGCTGGTAGTGGAAAAACATCAGTTTTAACACGTCGAATTGCCTATTTAATTGAAGAAAAGGGCGTTGCGCCATGGAATGTTTTAGCCATTACTTTTACTAATAAGGCTGCAACTGAAATGAAAGAACGTGTCCAAAAGTTATTAGGACCAGCAGCTGACAGTGTTTGGATGTCAACTTTTCATGCGTTATGTGTCCGTATTTTACGTCGAGACGCAGAAAAAATTGGCTACTCCAATAATTTTTCAATTGCCGATTCTGCAGAGCAATTGACATTAATTAAACGAATTGAAAAGGATCTTAATATTAATCCTAAAATGTATGATCCAAAAGCAATTTTAGGTGCCATTTCAAATGGAAAAAATGACTTACTTACTCCAAAAGACTTTAAGGATCAAGCAGCTAGTCCGTTTGAAAAAGTAACAGCGCAAGTATATAGCGAATATCAACATCGCTTAAAGCGTGATCAAATTATGGACTTTGATGATTTAATTATGCAAACTCTCGTCTTATTTAAGAAGGACAAAGAAACTTTGCATTATTATCAAAATAAATTCCGCTATATTTTAGTGGATGAGTATCAGGATACAAATGAAGCACAGTATCAACTTTGTGTTGCGTTAGCCGCTCAATATAAAAATATTTGTGTTGTTGGGGATGCAGATCAGTCTATCTATGGTTGGCGCGGAGCTAACATGGAAAATATTCTTAATTTTGAACATGACTATCAGGATGATGAAGTTACTACTATTAAATTGGAGCAAAATTACCGCTCTACTGGCCATATTCTTGATGCAGCTAACTCAGTAATTAAAAATAATCTGAAACGTAAACCTAAGAAACTTTGGACTGATAAAGGTGCTGGCGATAAAATCGATTATTACCGTGCTCAAAGTGGAAATGATGAAGCACTGTTTATCATTTCAAAGATTAAAGAAGAAATAAAAGAACATCAAAGAGACTACAAGGATTTTGCTGTTCTTTATCGGACCAATGCTCAATCACGTAATGTCGAAGAAGCGCTAGTTAAAGCTAATATTCCGTATCGGATTGTTGGAGGACATAAGTTCTACGATCGAAAAGAAATTAAAGATATTTTGGCTTATTTAAAAGTTGTCGCAAATCCTGCGGATTCAATGAGTTTTAATCGAATTATTAATGTACCAAAACGTGGTTTGGGTCCAACTACGATGGCTAAGTTTAACGGTTTTGCTAATGATAATGACTTTACAGTAGAAGAGACTTTTAAGAATTTGAGCTTAGCACCAATTACGGGTCGCCCAGCTAGAACCTTAGCTACTTTTGGAACGGCCTTAAAAGATGCAATCGAATATAGTAAGACGCATGGTGTAACAGGGTTAACGGAAAAAATATTAGCGGATTTCGGCTATAAAGAAGCTTTAGAAAATGAACACACAATTGAAGCAGATACTAGATTAGAAAACTTAAATGAATTTCTGACTGTTACTAAGCGTTTTGATGATAATTATGAGCCCGAAGATGAAGATTCAACAGCTTTAGGTGATTTTCTTTCAGAGATCTCATTATTAAGTGATCAAGATGATTTAGAAAATCAAGATAACCAAGTTGCATTGATGACTCTTCATGCTGCTAAGGGACTAGAGTTTCCAGTGGTCTTCTTGGTTGGAATGGAAGAGGGACTCTTCCCACTTTCAAGAGCAGCAGAAGATCCAAGTGAACTTGAAGAAGAACGTCGACTAGCCTATGTAGGAATTACACGAGCTGAAAAAAAACTCTACATAACCAATGCTTTTTCTAGAATGATGTATGGCCGTCCGCAACGTAATCAACCATCACGATTTATTGATGAGATTGAAGATAAGGATTTAGAATTTGTTAACCCAATGCCATCTAATTCTGTCATGTCTGTTCCTTTTGCTATTAATAGAAAGGAACAAGCTAATTCTCATGTTTACCCTCCAAAGATTACAATTGAGGAGGCTAAGAAAGCAACTGGTGCAGTTGGAGCTGAGAAAAAGTCCTGGAATGTCGGTGACCAAGTTTCCCATAAGGCATGGGGAAAAGGTGTTGTAGTTAAAGTTAACGGTACTGGCGAAGATATGGAATTAGATATTGCCTTTGCTAGCCAAGGAGTGAAACGCCTTTTAGCTGCCTTTGCACCAATTAAAAAGATATAATGAAATAGAACAGTTTGATTTAGAGAGGGGCTAATATAATGGCAGTTTTAACTCATAGTGAGGCTTCTCAGAAAGTCGATGAATTAAGAAAAAAGCTCGATAAATGGGCAGATGATTATTATGCAAAAGATGCTCCGGTAGTTGAAGATGCAGTATATGATAAGACCTATCAGGAATTAGTAGAATTAGAGCAGAAATTTCCTGACTTAGTAACTGCTGATTCAATTACCCAACGAGTTGGTGGAGAGATTAAAAGCGATCTTTCTAAAGTTGAACACCCCGTTCCGATGCTTTCAATGGGGGATGTTTTCTCAAAAGATGAGCTTAAAGAATTTGACGAAAGAATTACGAAATTAGTTGGTCACCCAGTAGCTTATAATGTGGAATTAAAAATTGATGGATTATCTTTATCCTTAGAATATACTGATGGAAAATTAACACGTGCTTCTACAAGAGGAAATGGCCGTGTTGGTGAAGATGTAACAGCTAATGCCAAATTTATTAAAGATATTCCTCAAACATTACCTGAACCTTTAACAACTGAGGTTCGTGGTGAATGCTACATGGAGAAAGAAGCATTTGCAACCTTAAATGCAGAACGTGATGAAAAAGGAGAGCAGGTTTTTGCTAATCCTCGAAATGCTGCTGCTGGTTCTTTAAGACAATTAGATGCTCGAATTACTAAAAAAAGAAATTTAAGTACTTTTATTTATACTTGGGTTAATCCACCAAGAAACATTACAAGTCAACATCAAGCGATTGATGAAATGAATCGATTAGGATTTCATACTAATCAGTCTGGACGACGTTTTGAATCAATGGACGAAGTATTTAAGTTTATTGATGAATATACCGCTAAACGTAATGATTTAAGTTATGGAATTGATGGTATTGTTTTAAAAGTTGACGACTTAAGTTTACAAAATGAACTGGGTAATACTGTAAAAGTACCTCGCTGGGAAATTGCCTATAAGTTTCCACCAGAAGAGCAAGAGACTGTAGTTAGAAATATTGAATGGACAGTTGGCCGAACTGGAGTAGTAACACCTACTGCAGTAATGGATCCAGTTAAACTTGCTGGAACTATTGTCTCTCGTGCGTCTTTACATAATCCAGACTACCTAAGAGAAAAGGGCGTAAGAATTGGCGATACAGTTAAATTGCATAAAGCTGGAGATATTATTCCAGAAATTTCTAGTGTTGTTTTAAGCAAAAGACCTAAAGATAGTAAGCCGTATGAGATTCCAAATGTTTGTCCTTCATGTGGAGAAACTTTAGTTCACTTGCAAGATGAAGTAGCACTTCGTTGTATTAATCCGATGTGTCCAGCTCAAATTGAAGAAGGAATTATTCATTTTGCTTCACGTGGAGCGATGAATATTATGGGACTTGGTCCTAGAATTGTTAAACAGTTAATTGATAAGGGATTTATTAATGATGTAGCTGACTTATATCATTTAACTCCGGACCAACTAGGACAACTCGATCACTTTAAGGAAAAATCAATTACTAATTTATTGTCTTCTATTGAAAATAGTAAGCAAAACTCTGCTGAATTATTACTGTACGGCTTAGGAATTGATCATGTTGGTGCTAAGGCGGCTAGATTAATTTTGGAAAAATATAAAAATTTGGAAAAGGTTAGTCAATTAACAGTGCCAGAATTAACAAGTATCGATACAATAGGAGAGACGATTGCGGAGTCATTAACAGCATATTTTAATCAACCAAGCGCACAGAAACTACTACAAGAATTGCGTGACAGTGGATTAAATATGGAATATTTAGGAACAGTTGAAGAAGAAGCACCAGATAATTTCTTTAAGGAAAAGACAGTAGTTCTAACTGGAAAATTATCTGCCTTTACTCGAAGTGAATTTACTAAGAAGCTTCAGGATCTTGGTGCAAAAGTCACTGGGTCAGTTTCTAAGAAGACAGATTATTTGATCTACGGAGCAGATGCGGGCTCTAAAAAAGATAAGGCTGAAAAACTTCAAGTTCCAATGTTAACTGAACAAGAAGCAATTGCAAAAATTGAAAAATAAAGAATAAGAAGGAAAAATAAATTGAAAAGATTTTTGCAAATAGCACTACTACTAGCAACTGGGTTAAGTTTAAGTGCATGTGGCAATTTAAAAAATTCTGATCTTGCCAATAACCCTACTACTTCTACAACAAAGAAAAAAAGTTATCAAACTACCAGTACTAGTAAAAATGGGTATAATGTTCTTTTAAAAGATGGAGAGTATGTAACTAGTCCAATTGAAGGAACAACTGAAAATACTAGTGATAATAATGTAGATAGTCGTGCTTTAGAATCTGGGTTAATTGATTTATCTCACAATACTTTTTCAAGTAGTAAGTATGTTTTTCAAGAAGGACAAAAAATTTCGGTTGCTGATGCTACTGATTGGCTAGGAAGAAAGTCTAAAAGTAATCCAGAAGGTCTAAATGCGGAAAAAAGTAATAAAAAGAATTCGTATAATCCTATTATTTTAGATCAAATTTTAGAACAAGATTTTTTGACTAAATCTAATTCTAGTTACAAAATGGATGGTATGAGTGTTGGGCTAGCTCTTAACTCGGTTGATTACTACCAAAAAGTTAAAGATGGTCCCCAATATCATAAAGATATTTCTCGTACAGAACAGGAGACTTTTGGTAAAGAAGCCGCTAATAAGTTGGTTTCGTATTTACGTAAAAAGAAGGGATTAAAAGATATCCCAATTTTGGTTGGACTTTTTAGTAAAACCAGTAAAGATTCTCTTGTAGGTGGAAATTACTTTGCATATGGAATTGCTGATGCAAATAGTAGTAAAATAAATGATTGGAAAACAGTCAATAATCGTAGTCAAGTGCTACCGACTGTTGGAAGCGAAAAAGCAATCAATTCTACTGATGCAGCTTCATTTAGTGATTTTAAAGCAGCTATTCAAGGTTACTTCCCTAATATTAGTGGGGTAACAGCGACTGTTCATTATCAAAATAAAACTTTGACACAAATGAACATTACTGTAACTACCCAATTCTTTGGTTATGCGCAGATTGAGAGTTTTTCAAGACTTGTATTGTCAGCTGCTAAGAAGTACTTACCTAAGGATGCACCAATAGAAATTAAGATTAATTCTGTTAATGATACGCAGGCATTAATCGCTAAGAATTCCGCAGACGATAGTTATTATGTCCACGTCTTTGGCGGTGAATAGGAGGCAAACGGTGAAAATTACAAAAGATGAAATCAATCACGTTGCAGCACTATCTCGACTTGAGTTTGGTGAAGACGAAATTGATAAGTTTACTGAACAAATGGGTGACATTATCAATATGGCACATCAATTAGCCGAAGTTGATACTGAAGGAGTTCCTGAAACTGTTCAAGTTGTTGATCGAGAGACTGACTTTAGAGAAGACAAGCCTGAACATTGGGAAAGTCGCGCAGAATTAATGAAGAATGTTCCTGAAAAAGCTGATGGCTTCATTAAGGTGCCAGTAATTATTGATAAGGATGATAATGAATAATGAATTACTTAAATGAAAACATTGACTCATTAAATAAAAAATTACAAGATGGCGAAATAACAGCTGAAGACCTAGCTAAGGAAACAGTTAAAAATATTAAAGAAACAGACAAAAAGATTAATGCCTGGATTACTGTTGATGAAGAAGCAAAGCCAGCAGAAAATTTGGATTTTAATAAAAATAAATTAGCTGGTATTCCTATTGCTATCAAGGATAATATTATTACTAATGGTATGAAAACTACAGCAGCTAGTCACATTCTTTACAACTATATGCCCGTTTATGATGCTACTGTAATTAGTAAATTAAAGAAGGCACAAGCAACTTTTGTTGGTAAGACTAACATGGATGAATTTGCAATGGGTTCATCTACTGAACACTCTTACTATGGTGAAACACATAATCCATGGAACTTGGATAAAGTTCCTGGTGGTTCATCCGGTGGTTCTGCAGCTGCAGTTGCGAGCGGTGAAGTTGTTGCAGCTCTTGGATCAGATACTGGTGGTTCTATTCGTCAACCAGCTGCCTTTAACGGTATTTTTGGTATTAAGCCAACCTACGGTAGAGTATCACGTTGGGGACTTATCGCTTTTGGTTCTTCATTGGATCAAATTGGTGTAATGAGTAAGCGTGTTAAGGATTCAGCTGAAGTATTAAACGTAATTGCTGGTCCTGATGAACATGATGCAACTGTTTCTGAAAAAGAAGTACCTGATTACACTAGCTTCTTAGGCCAAGATGTTAAAGGCTTACGTGTGGCTGTTCCTAAGGAATACATGGATGCTGTTGACGGTGAAATGCGCGAAGTTATCCAAAAACAAATCGATGTTTTGAAGAATGCCGGTGCAATTATTAACGAAGTTTCATTGCCACATACTAAGTATGTTGTTCCTACTTATTACATTGTTGCTTCTAGTGAAGCTTCTTCAAACCTTCAAAGATATGATGGTATCCGCTATGGCTACCGTGCAAAGGACACTAAGAACTTATTAGATGTTTATGTAAAATCAAGAAGTGAAGGCTTTGGTGACGAAGTTAAGCGTCGCATTATGCTTGGTTCTTTTGCTTTATCAGCTGGTGCATATGATGAATTCTTCAAGAAGGCTGCACAAGTTAGAACATTAATTTGCCGCGACTTTGAAAAGATTTTTGAAGAAAACGATGTTATTGTTGGACCAACTACTACTGAGCCAGCATTTGGTATTGGTGAAGAAATTTCTGATCCAATTAAGATGTACAATAATGATCTTTTAACTATTTCAGCTAACTTAGCTGGTATTCCAGCAGCTAGCGTGCCTGCAGGCTTAGTTGATGGTATGCCTGCTGGTCTTCAAATTATGGCTAAGCGTTTTGATGAAGGAAATGTATTTAAAGTTGCTGATTTCATTGAACGTAATAATAAATTCTACGAAAAAACACCTACAGGAATGGAGGATTAATTAATGAATTTTAAATCGACTATTGGTCTAGAAGTCCACTTCGAATTAAAAACAAAGAGTAAGATTTTTTCTCCATCACCAGTTAGTTATGGTGCTGAAGCAAACACTGAAACTAATGTTATCGACTGGGCTATGCCTGGTGTCTTACCTCGTTTAAACAAGGACGTTTACCGTCTTGGTATTATGGTTGCTTTAGCAACTCATTCACATGTTTTACCAGTAACTCACTTTGACCGTAAGAACTATTTCTACCCAGATAACCCTAAAGCTTATCAGATTACTCAATTCTTCCAACCACTTGCTCGTGATGGTTATATCGAAATTGAAGTTCGTGGTAAGAAGAAACGCATTGGTATTCATGAAATGCACATTGAAGAAGATGCTGGTAAGAATACGCACGGTGCTAACGGTTATTCATACGTTGACTTAAACCGTCAGGGAGTTCCACTTCTTGAAGTTGTTTCTGAACCTGATATGGAAGATCCAGAAGAAGCTTATGCATATTTGACTAAATTACGTCAAATTGTTCAATTCACTGGTGCTTCTGACGTTAAGATGGAAGAAGGTTCAATGCGTGTTGATACCAACATTTCTATTCGTCCTGCAGGTCAAGAAAAGCTTGGTACCAAGGTTGAAATGAAGAACTTGAACTCATTTGACCACGTACGTCGTTCTCTTGCTTATGAAGAAAAACGTCAACAACAAGTATTACTTTCTGGTGGTAGAGTTCAACTTTCTACTCGTCGTTTTGATGAAGCTACTGGTAAGACTGTCCTAGAACGTGTTAAGGAAGGTGACGCAGACTATCGTTACTTCCCAGAACCAGATATTGCTCCTTACCATATTAAGCAAAGCTGGATTGACGAAATTGAAGAAAGTTTACCTGAATCACCATTTGAACGTCGTAAGCGTTACGTTGAAGAATATGGTATTAAGGAATACGACGCAGACGTTATTTTACAAACTAAGGAATCAAGTGACTTCTACGACGCTGCAGTTGCTGCTGGTGCAGATCCAACCTTAGCTGCTAACTGGTTAAACACTCAAGTTAATGGTTACTTGAATGAAAACCAAGTTGGCATTGCAGATATTAAGTTGACTCCAGAACACTTAGCCGAAATGATCAAGATGATCAAAGATGGTACTATTTCATCTAAGATTGCAAAGAAAGTATTTAAGGAATCTATTGAAAATGGTACTGATCCTAAGAAATACGTTGAAGATAAGGGTATGGTTCAATTATCTGACGTTTCTGTTCTTGGGCCAATGGTTACTAAAGTTGTTGATGATAACCCACAATCTGTTGAAGACTTTAAGAATGGTAAAGATCGTGCAATTGGATTCTTAGTTGGTCAAATCATGAAACAAACTCGTGGTAAAGCTAACCCTAAAGTTGTTAACCAATTGCTTAACAAGGAACTTCAAAGTCGTTAATCATTTTAGGGAGGCGATAGGCGATGACGAAAAAAGCAAGATTGATTTATAATCCTGTCTCAGGTCACGAGCAAATGCTTCAAAATGTAGCAGATATTTTAAATGTATTAGAACAGGCTGGTTTTGAAGCCAGTGCTTTTAGAACTACGCCAGACCCTTTGTCTGCTCAAAATGAGGCAAAAAGATGTGCCTTAGCAGGTTTTGATTTACTAGTTGGTGCTGGTGGAGACGGTACTATTAACGAAGTAGTTAATGGAGTAGCTCCATTAGAAAAAAGGCCAAAACTCGCTGTCATTCCGGCAGGAACTACCAATGATTTTGCTCGCGCATTAAAGATTCCTAGAGATGATTTAGTTGAGGCAGCTAAAGTAATTCTGAGAGGTAAAACACAAAGGATGGATATTGGGCGTGCGGGTAAGCAATACTTTATGAACATTGCTGCTAGCGGTTCATTAACTGAGCTCACTTATGGTGTGCCATCAGAAGTAAAATCCGTCCTTGGTTATAGTGCATATTTACTTAAGGGTGCAGAAATGCTACCAAAAATCAGCAGCAATAAGATGCGTTTAACCTATGATGAGGGAGTCTATGAGGGAGACTTATCAATGTTTCTTTTAGGGATGACCAATTCAATTGGCGGATTTGAGCGGATTATGCCAGATGCTCAATTATCAGATGGACTATTTCAGTTGATTGTGGTTAAAACTGCAAATCCAGTAGATGTTTTACGTTTAATGGCTATGGCTTTGAATGGAAATCATGTTAATGATCCACAGATTATCTATACTAAGACTAAAAATTTGAAAGTAGAATTATTAGGTGAGAGTAAAGATAAGGATCCGATTCCTGTGAATTTAGATGGTGAGATTGGTGGTCATTTACCAATTGATTTTGAAAATCTAAAACAGCATATTGAATTTTATGTTGGTTAATATAAAATAGAGACTAATAATTTATTAGTCTCTATTTTTGTTGGAGAAGAAATGAAAAAATTCATTCATAATTTAAGTACAGATGTTAATGGAATTGCTGAATGGGCAATTATTTTTTACACTGTTTTTCCCTTAGTGGGCTTTATTGCAAGCCTTGTATATTTAATAAAAAAAGAAAAAATTAAAGCTAATGCAGTGTTCTTTTATGCACTAATGGGATTATTAATAAATGTAATTTTCTATATGATTTTTGGAAGATAGGGGTAATTTATGGCAGTAAAACTAATTGCGGTAGATTTAGATGGAACTTTACTAACTAGTGGAAATACAATTTCACCTGAAACTCTGAGAACTTTACAGGTAGTACATGGAATGGGAATTAAGGTAGTTCTTGCTTCTGGTCGTCCTCTCTCTGGAGTGATGCCTTTTGAAACTCAATTAGGGCTTGAAGGACCAGAAGAATATGCAGTTGTCTTTAACGGCGCAGTTGTACAAGACTTGTCTGGGAAAGTTCTGATGAGTCAAGAGATGAACTATCGCGATTTTGAAGTAATGCTTCGCTTGCAGAGACTTGCTCACGTAAACTTACACTTTGAAACGACTAAACGTTTTTGGACTTTAGATCGTGATCTTTCGGTACAAATGCAAATTAATGCTGCTTTAACTGATAATGAAATTAGGGTTCGTGAACGTAAAGAAATTCCAAAAGATTTTACTTTTAACAAGGTAGGATTTACTTGTGCAAAAGATAGTGATCAAATTGAAAAACTATGGAATTCTATTCCGTACTGGGCCTTTGAATCATATGATATAGTTCGTAGTTTAGATAACTGCATTGAGCTAAATGGAATTGGGGCTTCAAAAGGAAATGCTTTAATGGATTTGACGCAACGTTTAAAGATTAGCCCCGAAGATGTCATGGTCTTTGGCGATCAAGGTAATGATGTTTCTATGTTTGAAAATCCAAGCTTTAAGAAAATTGCTATGGGAAATGCAATTGAAGATATCAAAGAAAAGGCTGATTTTGTAACCGATGATAATAATCATAATGGGATTGCCAAAGCCCTTAAAAAGTTTGTGATTTAATCAATTAAGGTTATTTTATAAAAATTAACAATTAAAATACACGATTCTATAAGAGGAGAATTTTATGGAATCGTGTATTTTTTTGTACTTTAATACTAGGATTTTAGGTAACCTTATTGTGATTTATTTTATATAATACTCATTATTTTTGACTATAGACTTAAGCCGATAAATAACTGCTTTATCTGATCTTAGAAGCGATTATCCTTAATATTAAGTGCTTGTGCTTTAATTTAATTACAAAAGATATATTATAGATGTGTATAGTAGTGCGTTATTTATATGCTCAATTAATATTTTTTATATTTTGTAATTTATGATATGGATTGGGAAAAAGCATGGAAGAGAAAAATTTTAAAAATAAAAGAAAAGATAGTCAAAAGAAAAAATATGTAGACCCCAATAGATTAAAGGATCAGAGTGATAATTAAAAGTCCTATATTAAAGAACTTGCTGCATTAGCAGCAATTTTAGGTACCGGAACAACTGATATTGCGATTTTACCCAATGATCGTGTATATGCAGCACAAACTTCTGTAGATGCTAAATCTCAAATTGTAGGATCAGTATCAGAAAGTACCCAAACTGGGGTTTCAAATCAAGTAAATAGTAAATCTACTGAAAAAGAAAATAGTATTAGTAATTCGGAAGTACAAAGTCTATCTACTTCTAAAAGCCTCAAAATTTCAGAAGGTGTTTCTGATTCTATAAGTCAGTCTGAAAGTATTTCCGGTATCGTATCTCAATCTCAGCGTTTCTCGCATTCACTGAGTCAATGTGAAAGTATACTTAATTCTCTAAGTTTGGCCAAAAATAAATCAACAGAAAAAAAGTCTAATACTCAAAAAATAAATACCTTCTATCTATCTTCTAAGGAACATAAGACAGTATTAAAAAGTAATAAAAACGTTGAAGAAAATTCTACAGATACTAACAGATCAGCTAATATATCACATGTAAGTCAGTCTGCAATTACTTCTACATATCACTCAACTTCGAACAATGTTCCAACTACACTACAAGCTAGTTTAGAATTAAATAAAAATATTTCTTCTCCTAACAATTTGCCTCTCGCTACAAATAATACAATTCAATGAAATAATTCGACTACGAATTCACAATTACCAGTTGCCTTAGGTGCTAATTTTGTAACTTTAGCGACAACAAATGATGCAATTATTAAACCTACTTTTTCTGGTACAGTAATGATTAAAAATGCTGACGATAGTAACGTTAATGGAACCGACTTTAAAGATGGGGCTGTACCTACCTATACGTTTCGTTTATCAACATATGGAGATTCGAACGTTACGAATCCTCAATTTATAATCATGATTCCCAAAGGCTTTATTGCTACTACTGCTGATTTTTCTACTTTAACTAATACTCAAGGTACTGATATCTTTAGTGATGGGGGATTTGCAGGCCCTTATAATGGAACATCGACAATAAAGGAACTAGGAAATTACGGTCCAAATGGTGAACAACTATTTATGATCACCTTAACTGGTGCAACACCAACTTGGGGAAATAACTTTGGTGGTCAAGTCAAATTAACCTTAGGTGCAAATGCAAAAGGTGTGGTTTCATATAATGTATATGGTACTCCCCCGTGTTTCTGAAGTATCCAACTATGCCATAGCAAATGGAACAAGTTCCTATGGAGGTGGCTCATATACGTTTAATGTAAATGGGCAAGCAATTGAGGTTGTGAAAAACTCTACTGGGATTAATAATCAACAAGGTTCAATTAATTACATTCTTAACAACACTGTAGAATTACCTCAATTTACAGGAACTGCTTCTTTTGGTAATTTAAATTCATCCGGTGCTTTTGTTTCTGGAAATAGTATTAACTACACTAGCAATACTCCACAATCACAAATATCTGCACTTTCTGTTCGTCTTTCTACAGTTGGTGATTCTACCGTTAATAATTCACAATTTATTATAATGATTCCTAAAGGTTTTACATCGAGTGTAAATGATTTTTACTTAATAGATAAAGATGTTGGTAATTATTTTGGCGGAGTATTTAATGGATCTAATCAATATTCGACAAGTAACTATTCAATTGAAGATTTAGGAAAAGTCGGACCAAATGGAGAGCAGTTGTTTAAAATCCAGTTAGACTTTAATCCCGGGTGGAATGCGGCACAGAACTTTGGTGGACAATTTAAGTTAACACTAGATCAATCAAGTAGGGAAAGAAGAACTACCTACTACTGCCTATACCATAAGTAACATCAAAGTAATACCAGTTGCTGGAGAAACAAGTAGCGATCCTGGGTATGAACAACTTGCCTTTTCAATTACTCCAAAACAAACTTTGGAAGATGGTCAATATATTGACGTCCATTTAGGACTACCGGATAGTAATGGAAATATTGAAGCTTATGGTAGTAAATTAGCGGCTAATCTCCCCTTAATGACTCCTAACGGAGTTCAAATAGCCACGGCCTATAATATGGGTACATATTATAGAATAGTTTTTAATTCAGAAGAAGCGGCCTATACTAGTGGTAATAATAAGTTAACTCTTAATCCGATATTAAGATGGGAAAATCCACAGTCTCAACAACTATCCATTAGCACTAATCAAAGTAGTACTAATACTACCAATTTAGGAAAAATTTATGTTTATCAATATACTGATGATGAATCTAAATTTGATACCTTCTGAAATTCCTGCAAATTCACTAAACAGTGAAACAGGACAAGCAAACTCAGTTACACCTATTGCTAGTGAAAAGCATCTATCTTCAAGTAGAAGAAATTCAGAATCAATTGAAATAACTAGAGTAAATAAGACTAGCAGAATGGCAAAGCATGCTCGTAACCAGAAGCTTCCACAAACGGGTACTAAAAATAATTCCGGTTTGTTAGGAATAATTGCAGCTAGCTTGGGAGCATTATTAGGATTGAGATCCAGAAAAAATAATAAAAAATAGGTACTTAAAATGAAGAAAACACTGATAATCAAGATTATATAATTCTATTGATATGGGATAAATTCTTTATTAAAATAACATCAACTCAGAGGTAGTTGATAAAAAAATAGACTTAAATCGTTTTAATGACTTACCAGAATTAAAAGATACTACTAGGTCAAAAATAGAGTATGGCAAATTTTTAATTCCCGAGCTAGTAGATGAAGATAAAGTGCTTTACTTAGGTAACAATACAAATTTATGTAGTATCAATTGGTAAAAATAAACATATGGCAGAATCTATGGATGAAAATCTGAATGAAGAGGATAATCCTCAGTATCAAAAAGAAATAAAGGCCATTAATGAGGAATCAAGTAGGTATAAGTTATCTATTTGATTCCTTTTCTTTTATCATTATTTTCAATTCTGCATTTAACTAGAGATATATAATGATTGTAGTGCGTTCAATTTGTTTATTGATAATATTAGAACACGTTTTAAATTGAGTGAGATGATTATAGAAAAATATAAGTGTTATATAATGTGCTTTTAGTAGATAATATTATGCGATTCGTGAAAGTTGGATGTTTAAGTATTAATAGAAATGAGTGATAAGTTTGAAAACGATAGTACTAAATGGTGATTATGGATTCTTAGATAAAATTGAAACAACAGTTAAATCAATTATTTATCATAATCAAAAAGTAAAAATCTACGTTATCAATCCTGATATTCCCCACGAATGGTTTATTAATTTGAATCAATATCTTAATCAAATAGGTTCACAAATTGTAGATAAAAAAATTAATCAGGCATATTTAAAT
>CAMFQH010000013.1:0-16894 GCA_945980025.1 uncultured Lactobacillus sp. | reverse complement strand
CTGCTCACTCGAATTTGCTATTCGAACTTCGTTTTTAGAATAGCATATTTACTGCAATTTGTAAATTATCCCGCTAAAATAGTGACAATTGATTCTGATCAGGCATTCCCTCAAGAACACCATTATTTTCAAAATACTCCATAATTGTTTGTGATACTTTGCCGCGAGTGGCAAGATCTTCTTTTGAAAGAAATTTCTGTTCCGCACGTGCAGCTACAATTTGCTTTGCAGCATTGTCACCTAACCCAGGAACAGCATTAAATGGTGCTAAGATTGTATGGTCATCAATAATCTTAAAGTCTGTGGCTTCAGATTCGTTTACATCTACCATCTTAATCTTTATTCCACGCTCTAAACATTCATTTGCAATTTCAAGTACAGTAAGTAATGACTTGTCTTTTGCAGAAACATCCATTCCCTTATCCTGAATTTCTTTCATTGCAGCTTTAACTGTATTCTTGCCGTGACTCATTGCTACCAAATCAAACAAGTCAGCACGAACAGAGAAGTAAGAAGCATAATAAATTACTGGATAATATACTTTAAACCAAGCAATTCTCAGTGCCATCAGGATATAGGCTGTAGCATGGGCTTTAGGGAACATATACTTAATCTTAAGACATGAGGGAATGTACCAATCAGGAATCTTGTCGTTCTTTTTCAAGATTTCCATATTTTCATCGCTAATTCCTCTACCATGTCGTACAGATTCCATTGTAAAGAAAGCAACTTCTGGTTTTACACCCCAGTGAATCAAGTCCATCATGATGTTATCACGACAACCAATTACATTCTTCAACTTACAAGTCCCGTTATTAATTAAGTCTTCTGCATTTCCTAACCATACATCAGTACCGTGAGATAAACCTGAAATTTGCAATAATTCTGAGAAAGTAGTTGGTTTTGTTTCTTCAAGCATCCCTCTAACAAACTTTGTACCAAATTCTGGTACACCAAGTGTTCCCGTTTTTGATTGGATTTGTTCAGGGGTAACACCTAAAATTTCAGGACTTGAGAAGAGAGACATTACTCCCGGATCATCAGGAGGAATAGTTAATGGATCAACTCCGGATAGATCCTGTAGCATTCTGATCATGGTAGGATCATCGTGACCCAGAATATCAAATTTTAAAATATTATCATGGATAGAATGGAAATCAAAGTGAGTTGTAAGCCAAGCTGCACTTAAATCATCTGCTGGATACTGGACTGGAGTAAAGTCATAAATATCCATATCATCAGGCACTACAACAATACCTGCTGGGTGTTGTCCAGTTGTTCTTTTTACTCCAGAAGCACCGGCTGCTAGACGATCAAGCTCAGCATTTCTTAAATGTAGTTCATTTTCATCTTCATAATGCTTAACATACCCATAAGCAGTCTTATCAGCAACAGTCGCAATCGTCCCCGCTCTAAATGAATTGTCTGGACCAAACATAACTCGAATGTAGTTATGAGCTACTGGTTGATAGTCTCCAGAGAAGTTTAAATCGATATCCGGCACCTTGTCTCCATGGAATCCTAAGAAAGTAGCAAACGGAATATCTTGCCCATCTTTAACTAATGGAGTTCCACATTTTGGACACTCTTTGTCAGGTAAATCATAGCCTGACCCATATTCTCCATTCTCAAAGAATTTTGAATACTTGCAATTCGGACAACGATAGTGCGGAGCCAAAGGATTTACTTCCGTAATTCCAGACATCGTCGCTACTAAACTAGAACCAACTGACCCACGTGACCCTACTAAATATCCGTCTTTATTTGATTTGGCAACAAGCCTTTGAGAAATTAAGTAAATAACTGCATATCCGTTTGAAATAATAGAATTCAATTCAAGTTCAATTCTATCTTCTACAATCTTTGGTAAAGGTTTTCCGTATAATTCGTAGGCTTTATTATAGGTTAAATCCTTCATTTCTTGATCCGCATTTTCAATATGAGGTGGATATAGTCCACTTTTAATCGGAGCAATTTCCTCAATTTGATCGGCTAATTTATTGGTATTATCAATTACAATTTCTTTAGCTACATCTTCACCCAAAAAGCTAAATGCATCAAGCATTTCCTGCGTTGAATAAAAATGTAAATCCGGTAAATTTTTATTGCGATTAGGATTTCCCTTTTGAGCCGCTAATAAAATTTTACGATAAATTGCTTCATGCGGTTCAACATAGTGCGAGTCACTGGTAGCTACGACTGGTTTATTTAATTCTTTACCTAATTTATAAATATTTTGAATAATTTCATGCAGCTCGTCTTCATCTTTAATTAGATCATCTTCAATTAAGGTTTGATAAGCTGCTGGCGGTTGGACTTCAAGATAATCATAAAAACGTGCTTTTTCACGAGCTTCATCATATCCTTTTTGCATCATTGAAATGAATACATCGCCTTGCCAGCACCCACTACCAAATAATAAACCTTTATGATATTTTCTTAATTCCGACTTTGGGGTACGTGGAATACGATAGAAATATTTAGTACTTGCAAGCGATACAAGCTTGTACATATTTTTTAGTCCTTCTTGATTTAAAGCAAGAACACTCATATGACTTGGCTTAGCTCGCTTATAAACTTGACCATATTTAGCATAGTCATTCATTTTGCCTAAATCTGCTTCATGAAAACGTTCATTAAAAGCATCTAGCAATTTAAACATTAAATATCCTGTAGCTTCGGCATCTTGATTAGCGCGGTGATGATGTTCAAGAACAACATTGTATTTCTTAGCTAAAGAATCAAGGGTGTGGCGAGTTTGTTCAGGATGCAAAAGTCTTGAAACTTCAAGCGTGTCAACAACAGGTTGCGTAATTTCTTCTAGACCTGCACGGCGTAAAGCCGCATTTACAAACCCAACATCAAATTGAACATTATGTCCACAGAGAGGACGATCACCATAAAATTCTTTAAATTTCTTAATTACATCTTTTTCATCATCAGCTGCACCAACCATTTCATCAGTAATTGATGTTAAGTTAATCGTTGTATCACTTAAGGGATGGTGGGGATTGATAAACTCATCGAATCTTTCTAGGACCTCACCATTTTTCATTTTTACCGCACCGATTTCAATAATGGTGTCGTAAACAGACGATAGTCCTGTTGTTTCAACGTCGAAAATCACATATTCACGATCTCGATAATCCATTTCAGTAGGATTAAGGACAAGCAAAGCATGATCATCAATCATATTGGCCTCATAGCCATATAAAATCTTCATTTTTTCGCTTGCACCAGTATGATAAGCTTCCGGGAAAGATTGCACATCTGCATGATCCGTAATTGCAATTGCCTTTTGACCAAATTTTTTCGCAGTTTTGATAAAGTCACTCGCCGTACTAGTTGCGTCCAATTGACTCATATTTGTATGAAGGTGCAATTCTACACGCTTTTTCTCTCCTTCATACTTTTCTTCTCGACCCTTATGTTCAATTAATTCTAAGTTTCGAATATTAAAAACAACGTCATGTTGATATTGATCATCAGCTGCATAACCTTGCATTCTAGCCCAAACGCCAGGTTTAATTCCCTTTAGATAATCAATTTGATCTTTGTCAGAAACAAATTTTTTAAAGCTAATTGAATCTGTATAGTCAGTAATCTCACCAGTAAAAATTACACTTCCAGATTTTAATTCATGAATATCAGTATTAAAAATATGGCCTTCAATAGCTACGTTTCCACTGCCATCTTCCAAGTTTTTAATTTGAATAAATTTAGCTTTTTTATCGACCTTTTTGTTGCCCATTCTTGTACTCTTAACAGGCATTTTTTTCTTAGGTTCCGCCGGTTGTTTTTCATAGAATTCTTGCATAGCAGACTCATGCTGAGCCTGCTCTTGTTCTAGACTTCTTAAATTTTCATCAATATTAGTTTCATCAACTTTCGTTGTAAACTTGATATTAAAGAAACCATAACGTCTGAATTCTTTATTTAGTTCTGCTAAAACTTGTTCTGAAAGCAAGCCATTTACTACTTGGTTTTGAGTTGGAATTAGCCATTTTTCTTTTTCTAAATAAGGAGCTTGTCCTTGTAAAAATTCCCGAACCGCTGGTTTTAGGTTAGTTGAATTCTGAATGGCATAAGTCCAGTAGGCCGGTAGTTTTTTACTACTTCCATCGCGTGTTTGAACTAATAATTCAACATTCACAAATGGTTCAAAAGTCTCATGAATAAGTTGATTAAGAGAGCGATAAGTTTCAAAATCTAATGGTGTATCAAAAAAAACGTGGATTTTCCACTTTCTTTCATTAGCGTATACATCCACGTTTTCAATTTCACCATTTTGGACAATATCGTTATCTTCAAACTTATCAGGAAACTTGATTTGATCTAATAGTTTTTTGAAAAGTTCGTTCTTTTTTGTCACAAAAATTATCCTAACTCTTTTGTAATCACAGCATCCAAATCAGAAATATTAACTTCAGTAGCCTTTTCATCCATTGGACGCTTTACTTCTACAATACCATCTTTTGCTTTTCGACCGATTGTAATTCTTAATGGTGCTCCGACTAAGTCAGCATCATTAAATTTAACACCTGGTCGTTCATTTCTATCATCGTATAAAACATCATACTTGGCTGAAAGTTCTTTTTCAAGTTTTTCAGCTAATTCAGTTTGAGTTTCATCCTTCATTTTCATTTGAATTAAATGAATGGCAAATGGAGCAATTTCTTTTGGCCATGCGATTCCATTTTCAGTTAAGTGTTGTTCAACTGCAGCTGACAGCATTCTGGTTACCCCAATTCCATAGGAGCCCATGATTACTGGCTTAGCTTTACCATTATTATCTAAGAAATCAGCACCCATAGTATCAGTATAGTAAGTACCTAATTTAAAGATATGACCAACTTCAATACTAGTAGTAAATTTCAATGGTAAATGATCAACTGGATCTGGTTCTCCTTCGTTTGCCGTACGAATATCCGCAAATTCGTCAACTTTAAAGTCGCGATCTAAATTAGCATTTTGATATTGATAGTCGGTTTCATTTGCACCTACAACTACATTGTACAAATCTTTGACTGTTTCATCCGCAATAATCTTATCAGCCCAGTCAGCATTGATTGGTCCAACGCCGCCCTTTTCTGAACCAGTAATTTCTACTAATTCATCAGCATTTGCAGTTCTAACTTCATCTGCATCTAAGATATGACCTAATTTAACTTCGTTAATTTCCTTATCACCACGGATGAGAACTAAGACCTTTTGGTCATCTGCAATGTATAAGATACTCTTAACAATTCTAGTTGAAGGAACTTTAAGAAAATCAGCTAACTTTTCAATTGTATCCATTCCTGGAGTGGCTACTTTAGCCAAGTCTTTTGCTTCTTCTGGTTCTTGTTTAAAAGTATCAATACTTTTAGCCATTTCAAGGTTAGCAGCGTAAGTGCCTTTTTCATTAGTAGCAATTGTATCTTCACCAATTGCAGCAGGAGCTTGAAATTCAGTTGAGTTCTTTCCACCCATTGTACCTGAATCTGCAATAACAGGGTGAACAGTAACACCAGCACGATTAAAGATCTTTAAATATGCGGATTTTTGATCATCGAATTGTTCATCTAATTGTTCACGAGTTGCTGCAAAGCTGTAGCCATCTAACATGACAAATTCTCTACCACGGAGCAAACCGAAACGTGGACGATTTTCATCACGGAATTTAGTTTGAATTTGATATAGAGCAAGTGGCATTTGCTTGTAACTCTTTAAGTTCTTAGCAACAATTTCAGTGAAGGTTTCCTCATGTGTTGGTCCAAGCAAACTTTCACGTCCATGTCGGTCTTGAAGCTTAAACATTTCTGCGCCATATTTTTTATAGCGACCAGATTCTTGCCAAAGGGTTGCAGGCAAGAGATGAGGCATGATCATTTCAGGTACATTAATATTATCCATTTCTTCTTCAATAATATTTTCCGCCTTGCGTAGGACGCGGTAACCCAAAGGTAAGTATGCATAAACCCCGGCAGTTACTTGACGGATATAGCCACCTCTAAGCATTAATTGGTGACTTTTTGCTACAGCATCAGAAGGTGCCTCTTTTAACGTTGGCATAAAAAATTTTGATTGACGCATTTATTCCTCCAAAAATTTACTTAATAAAATAGCGATAAATATCATTTCCAGTTACTGCAACAATTAACAGTAAGAGAATGACAAAACCGATTACATCTACAATTGCTTCCTTATCTTCAGGAATTGGTTTTCGAATAATGAGCTGAATCAGGTTAAGCAATAACTTTCCACCGTCTAAACCGGGAATTGGAATCAAGTTTACAATTCCCAAATTAATAGAAATCATTGCTAAAAATGCTAGCAAGTATGTAAAGCCCATGTTTGAAACTTGAACAGTTTGAGAATAAATTCCTACTGGTCCAGAAAGCTTGTTCAAACTAAAATGTCTAAACAAATTACCTACGGCATTAAAGATTAAACCAGTTGTACTAATACTTGTATTCCATCCACGGCTAATTTTTGCACCAAGACTATTATCAGGCTTTCCATAAAAACCAAGTTGATAGACTTTTTGACCATCTATCTTATTAGCTTTAGGCTTTATAGAGAAGTTTTTAACCCTATTATCTCTTTTTACCTTTACTTCAACAGTCTTACCTTTACTTTCGGCTAGTTCAGCAGCAATTTGATTGAAATTACTAATTTTTTTATTATTAATCGCGACAATTTCATCATTAGCTTTGATTCCAGCTACTTGAGCAGGTTGATGAGCAATAGTGCTACCTACTGTTGTAGTCGGTGCACCAGGAGCTGCTAATGACCAAATAATAAATACAACAAATCCTAAGACAATATTCATGAATGGACCAGCAAAATTAGTAGCTAGTTTTTTACCAACACTGGCCTCTTGAAATTGTGTATCCCGGGGTGCAATTAACAATTCAGTTCCATTTTGCTCAATGATCGTGGCATCATGATCAACAGAATAAGTTTTTAGCTGATCTTCATCACCATTTTCATATCCTTGAATAGTTAATGCATCTACTAAATCAGCGGCATTGACTTGTACTGGAATTCCTTCAATTGGCATTTGAGATCCTGATGCATCAATTCGTTTAACTTTATTTTGATCATCTAACTGCAATACTACTGTAGTACCAGGATCAATCTTTGCGGCATCATCAGGTCCCGCTAAGCGCACATATCCCCCTAAAGGAAGCCATCTAATAGTATATGTGGTTTTAGCACGCATCTTTTGAAACAATTTTGGCCCCATACCAATTGAAAATTCACGAACTAAAATACCGCACTTTTTTGCAACAATAAAATGTCCAAATTCATGAACAAAAACAAGTATCCCAAAAACAACTAGAAAGATTAAAATACCTTTCATTCAGTAGCTCTCCTATAAAATACCCATAAATGCAACAACAGGTAAAACGAAAAGCATGCTATCAAATCGATCTAAAATTCCTCCATGACCGGGCAAGATCTTACCTGAATCTTTCACACCATAAAAGCGTTTGTAGGCTGATTCAACTAAATCTCCCATCTGACCAACAATTGATAAGAAGAAGGCTAGAACAATCATCATAGCATTATTCCTACCAGTAGGAACTAAGGTAACATAAATTGCTGCGATAATTACTGCACAAATTACTGCTCCAATAGATCCTTCCCATGTTTTATTAGGACTAATAACTGGCCATAATTTATGCTTTCCAATCTTACGTCCCACCATATACGCTGCAATATCCGTTGACCAAACAACTGCAAATACATAGCCTAAAATTGCTAATCCAAGATGGGCATTTCTAATAGCGGCCATGAAGTGAAAGCCAGTTCCGATGTATAAGGCAGCCAAAGTATAAACTCCGGCATCATCAAATGTAACCTTATTCTTAGACAAAACCGTTCTTACGAGCATCAACATTACGAAGATATAAAAAATATCATACTTATTTAAAAACGCAGGTAAAAATTTAAAGAATGAATCGGGGACTGCCATAGTCAAGGTTGCTAATAAGGCCAAGATAAAATCCCAAGAAACAATAATTTGCTTCTTCATAATAAAAATTTCGCTAATTCCAACTGCTGCAAACGCACAAACTAGGACATCAATCCAAATGCCGCCCATTAAAACAATCGGAATAAATAAAATTAAAGCTACAATAGCTGTTATTACACGTTGTTTCATTTAAAATTCTACAGTTCTAATTAAAATTATACTTTTCCAAAACGACGATTACGTCCTTGATAATCTTTAACTAATTCTTCTAAATCAGTTTTATCAAAATCTGGCCATAATTTATCTGAAAAACTAAATTCAGTATAGGCCATTTGCCACAATAAGAAATTTGATAAACGTTCTTCTCCAGATGTTCTAATTAATAAATCAGGGTCTTCATATGGAGCTAAAGAATGAGTCAGCAAATGATCTGAGACCATTTTTTCACTAATATCATCAATATCAATTTCCCCGACTTTTACCTTACGAGCAATTTCTTGTACTCCAGCCGTTATTTCTCTACGCGATCCATAGTTAAAGGCAAAATTCAATACCATTCCTGTATTATTAGCTGTTTCTGCCATGGCTTTTTGGGTTACTAAATATGTCTTCTCAGGTAATTCGTCTACAAATCCCATGATATTAACCCGAACGTTATTTTCCATTAGTTCCGGCATAAACTTATCAAAAAAGTCAATTGGTAAACGCATCAAATAGTTTACTTCGTCAGTCGGACGAGCCCAATTTTCAGTTGAAAAAGCATAAAGTGTTAAAACTTTTATTCCTAATTTATTGGCGGCAAGAGCAATATTTCGAATATTATCCATACCATGACGATGTCCGACAAAACGTGGTAAATGTCTTTTTTTTGCCCATCTACCATTTCCATCCATAATTATGGCTAAATGATTAAGTGGTTTTTTTGATTCTGACATATCTTATCAAGTCCTAAACTAACCCTGAGTAATTTCTTGACTCTTTTGATCTGCTAATTTATCAATTTCTTTAGTAGCATCGTCAGTTACTTTTTGAACTTGTTTTTCTAAACTACGTTGTTCATCTTCAGTAATATCGCCATCTTTTTCTTGACGCTTCAAAGTATCCATTGCATCTCGACGAACATTGCGGACAGCAATCTTACCTTTTTCAGCAAGCTTGCCTACTTGCTTAGCAATTTCTTGACGACGTTCACCAGTTAATTGCGGAATAACAATTCTAATTACAGTACCATCATTAGCTGGAGTAATTCCAAGATCAGAAGCTAAGATAGCATGTTCAATGTCATCTAAAGTTGATTTATCATAAGGCGTTACCATTAAAACACGAGCTTCAGGAATACTTACACTAGACATTTGTGTAAGTGGAGTTGGAACACCGTAGTAGTTAACCTTAATTCCATCCAATAAGCTTGCATTTGCAACGCCGGCACGAATACCACCTAATTCCTTTTGGAATACAGCGATAGACTTTTTCATATTATCTTTTGCTTTTTCAATTACTTCATTAGCCATTATTTATCACCTTTGATTACAGTACCAATATTTTCACCCATAACAACTTTCTTGATGTTACCAGGCTTATTTACATTAAAGACAACTAGTGGAATATCATTATCCATAGACAAGGAACTAGCTGTACTATCCATTACTTTTAAGTTCTTTGAAATCAAATCAAGTTGAGTTAATTCAGAGTATTTCTTAGCATTTGGATCAACTTTAGGATCAGCTGAGTAAACGCCGTCAACTCCATTTTTAGCCATCAAAATTACATCTGCATTAATTTCAGCTGCTCTTAAAGCTGCAGTAGTATCGGTTGAGAAGTAAGGATTACCGGTACCACCACCAAAAATAACAACATGGCCCTTTTCTAAATGACGAACGGCTTTACGACGAATATATGGTTCCGCAATTTGACGCATTTCAATTGATGTTTGTACTCGTGTTGGAACGCCCAAGTTTTCTAATCCATCTTGTAATGCTAGACCATTCATAATTGTTGCTAACATTCCCATGTAGTCTGCCTGAGCTCTTTCCATACCCAGATTTGCACCAGTTTCACCACGCCACATGTTTCCACCGCCACACACAATGCCGATTTCAACACCCATATCGTGAACAGACTTAATTTCTTCAGCTAGATGCTTAATAACCTCTGGGTTAATACCAGTACCTTTTTCACCAGCAAGGGCCTCACCAGAAACTTTTAAAATAATACGTTTATACTTAACTTGACTCATAAATTTACCTCCTCATTGCTTTTATCATTTTACCATAAAATCATTGCAATATATTATACCGAAAAAAAGGAGCAACGCCTAAGCGTTACTCCCATTTTTAAGTAAATAATTACTTCATTTGTTCACGTACTTCGGCAGCAAAGTCTTCTTGCTTCTTTTCAATACCTTCGCCAACTTCGTAACGTTGGAAAGCAACTAACTTAGCTCCCTTTTCCTTCAAGAATTCGCCAACAGTCTTGCTGTCGTCCATAATGTAGTTTTGTGATAAAACTGCAAATTGCTTATCAACTTGAGTATTATCATCAATAAAGCGTTGCATCTTACCAGGAATAATCTTATCCCAAATCTTTTCAGGCTTACCTTCTTCTTTAAGTTCAGCCTTAATGTCTTCTTTAGCTTTAGCTAAAACATCATCGCTTAATTGTTTTTCTGAACCATAAACAAGGTGTGGTAATGGCTTCTTGTTTACCAAAGCACGACTTTCGTTATCTTGATCAATCTTGTGGTTCATAACAGCTAATTGATCAGTGATGAATTCATCATCTAATTCATCAGGTGAGATAACTTTAGGACTCATAGCAGCAATGTGCATAGCTAAATGCTTAGCAGTAGCTGCATCAGCACCTTCTAAAACAGTGATAACACCAATTTGGCCACCATTGTGTTGGTATGCACCAAATTCTTGGTCATCAGTTTTTTCTTCTAAAGCGAAACGACGTAAGACGATCTTTTCACCAATAGTAGCAGTTGCATCTACGAATGACTGACCCAAAGTAGTACCATCAGCCATCTTTAATTCTTCAGCTGCTTCCATGTCAGCAGGTTTACCTTCAGCAATAGTTTTAGTAGCTTCATTAACTAATTTAACAAACTTATCGTTTGAAGAAACGAAGTCAGTTTCTGAGTTAACTTCAGTAATAGCTGCAACATTACCATCAACGTAAACGCCAGTTAAACCTTCAGCTGCAACACGGTCAGCTTTCTTAGCAGCCTTTGCCATACCTTTATCACGAAGGTATTGAACTGCCTTATCCATGTCACCGTCAACTTCTACTAATGCTTTCTTGGCATCCATAACACCAGCACCAGTACGTTCACGTAATTCTTTAACTAATTGAGCAGTAATTTTTGCCATTAATATGTCCTCCTACAGAACTAACAGTAAAAACAAATTAGTCTTCTGATTTTTCAACAACTACTTCGATGGATTCTTCTTCATCGTCTTCAGCTGCTGCTTTATCAGCCATTTCTTTTTCAACATCTTCGCTGTCATCTTGGCCTTGCTTACCTTCGATAATTGCATCAGCCATAGCACCTGAAATCAAACGAATTGCACGAATTGCGTCATCGTTTGCTGGAATAACAACGTCGATTGGATCTGGATCAGTGTTAGTATCAACCATAGCTACTACAGGGATACCTAAAATGTTTGCTTCGTGAACAGCGATCTTTTCTTTCTTAGGATCAACAACAAACATAACATCTGGGATTCTTGGCATATCTTCAATACCACCTAAGAATCTTTCAAGTTTTTCCATTTCCTTAGTCAAAAGTGCAACTTCCTTCTTTGGTAATACGTCGAAAGTGCCATCTTCTGACATTTGCTTTAATTCCTTTAATCTCTTAACACGGCTTTGGATAGTAGTCCAGTTAGTCAAAGTACCACCTAACCAACGTTGGTTAACGTAGTATTGACCTGCACGTGTAGCTTCTTCTTTAACAGCGTCTTGTGCTTGTTTCTTAGTACCAACAAACAAGAATACGCCACCGTCTTGAGCAACTGCCTTAACGTAGTTGTAAGCGTCATCTAACATCTTAATAGTCTTTTGTAAGTCAATGATGTAGATTCCGTTTCTTTGAGTGAAAATGTAAGGAGCCATCTTTGGATCCCATCTTCTAGTTTGGTGACCAAAGTGGACACCTGCTTCAAGCAATTGCTTCATAGTAACAACTGTCATAAAAAATTCCTCCTGGTTAATTCCTCTCAAGAGGTCGTATTAAATTCTGACCAATAAATGGCACCTAGGAATTTAATCGCTCTTGATGTGATATAAATTTAATATGCGAAACGCATACTTGAACATTGTAACTAATTAATTTTATAAATGCAATTAAAATTTTACATTATGTTCTTTTAAAAACTCTTCTTTCCATTTTCTTGAATGGTGTTTGAACCAATATTCTCTCTTTAAGGCCAGTTGTTTATCATCAAATTCTTCATGATAAATCATTTTTACTGGTCGACGTGTTTTTGTGTATTTAGCCCCTTTTCCTTCATTGTGCATCTTTAATCGATGAGCTAAGTCATTTGTAAAACCACCATAGAAACTTCCATCATTACACAATAAGCAGTAAAAATAATATTTTTCTTTTTTAGGCTCTTCTTCCTTATTTTCAGCGATAACTTTTTTTATTTCAGGTGTAAAGGATCCGTCTTGATTATGAACAACAATGGCATCCCTCAAAACTAAACCATCACTCGCAGTATTTCTAATTGCTTCTACCACAACTAAATTAGCATCTGCCTCTCTCTTAGAGACAAATGGTTGCACCCACTTTACACTCAGTTGATTTTCTAAACAATAGTGCATAATTTCACCCAAACGCTCAGGCCGATGAACCATAAACATTTTGCCTTTCATCTTCAGCAGATCACTTGATACTTTAATTATTTGCTCAAGGTTAATTGCTAGTTCATGTCTTGCTAAGGCCTTTTTTTCATCTGGATTAACAATATGACCTTTAGGAACTTTGAAATAAGGAGGATTAACAACAACTACATCATACTTATCTTTACCTAATTTTTTCGGGGCATCTAATGCATTCAGACAATGGACTTCTATCCGATTTTCTAATTTATTCAATTTAATACTTCGTCTTGCCTGATCAGCTATTTCTTTTTGAATCTCCACCGCATCATAATGTGCCCGGTTAAAATAGGACATGTAGATACTAGCAGCCCCATTACCACTACATAAATCAACAACTTTATAATTATCATGTATTTTATTTTGCGCAAAATATCCAAGAAGAAGCGTATCTAAAGAAAAAGAAAACGCATCTTTTTCTTGGATGATTTGTAGGTCATCATTGTACATATAATCAATTCGTTCATTAGGTTTCAATAGATCCATTTTCTATACCCTTCTAAAAATTCTTTGCTGTATTGTATAATACTATAGATAAAATTGGAGGAAAGATTATGTTTTATAAAATTATTCGCCCAATCGCCCGATTTATTGTCTGGGTACTTAATGGACATTTACATGTTCATCATAAAGACCGTATACCAAAAGGTAACTATATTTTAGTAGCCCCTCATCGAACTTGGTGGGAACCAATTCTTTTTGCCTTGGCTGCAAGTCCAATGGAATTTATGTTTATGGCAAAAAAAGAACTTTTTAAAAATCCTATTTTGAGATTTATTTTAGTGCATGCACATGCTTTTTCAGTAGATCGCGATAATCCTGGTCCTTCTGCAATTAAAATTCCTGTTAAAGGATTACGCAAAGGTGATCTATCGTTGATTATTTTTCCTTCCGGAACTCGTCATTCTGAAGAACTTAAAAGTGGCGCATTTGTTATTGCCAAAATGGCTAATAAGCCTTTAGTGCCAGTTGTTTATCAAGGACCGTTGACCTTTAAAGGCTTCCTAAAAAGAAAATCTTTAGACATTTGTTTTGGTGATCCAATCTATATTCCACGCCGCGAAAAGATTAATAAAGAAACTACACCTGCTCTATACCAGCAACTGGAAGAAGCTTGGGACAAGCTAGATAAAGAACAAAATCCTGACTTTCACTATATCGCAAAATAATTTTTTTATTATTCAAGATTTTTAGTGTTAAAATGACATAGTCTAGTGTAGAAAAGGAGAATCGATAATGTTAGAAAAACCTTTGTATAAAATGATGCTTAGTCATTCATTTAATGTCCCTGTAAAAGTTACGTACTGGGATGGAAAATCAGAAATTTATGGAAATGGCACACCGGAAGTGGAGGTTATTTTTAACAAAAAGATTCCTTTTAAAGAAATAACAAGTAACGCCTCTTTAGCTTTAGGTGAAGCTTATATGGATAAGGACCTTGAAATTAAGGGTAGTATCCAAAAATTAATTGAAGCAGCATATGAAAGTAGTGAATCATTTATGCGTGCTTCAAAATTTAGAAAATTTTTACCTAAGCAAAAGCATACTGAGAAGCAAAGTCAAGAAGATGTTCAAAGTCACTATGATATCGGTAACGATTTTTATAAACTATGGCTTGATCCAACTATGACTTACTCATGTGCTTACTTCACTAATGGTAATAAAGATGATCTTGAAGCTGCTCAAATTGCTAAAGTTCATCATATTCTTCAAAAATTAGATCCTAAACCAGGTAAGACTTTATTAGATATTGGGTGTGGGTGGGGAACCTTAATGCTAACTGCAGCTAAAGAATATGGACTTAAAGTTACCGGAGTTACTTTAAGCCAAGAACAATTTGATTTAGTCAACCAAAAGATCAAGGACATGGGTCTTGAAAATCAAGCCGAAGTTTTACTTGAAGATTACCGTGAATTAGGTAATCGTGATTTTGATTATGTTACTTCTGTAGGTATGTTTGAGCACGTTGGTTCAGAAAACCTAGGAGAATACTTCAAAGACGTTGCTAAATACCTAAAGCCACACGGTGTTGCTTTAATTCATGGTATTACTCGTCAACAAGGCGGGGCTACCAATGCCTGGATTAACAAATATATCTTCCCAGGTGGCTACATCCCTGGCCTAGTAGAAATTGTCTCAAGAATTGAAGAAGCTAACTTACAAATTGCTGACATGGAAATGCTTCGTCGCCACTATCAAAGAACTCTTGAAATTTGGGATAAAAACTTTAATGACCACCGTTTAGAGGTTGAAGGAATGATGGGCGAACGCTTTGTAAGAATGTGGGATATGTATCTTCAAGCTTGTGCAGCTTCCTTTGAATCAGGAAACATTGATGTTATTCAATACCTATTAACAAAGGGCCCATCTGGTAAAACCTTACCAATGACTCGTCAATACATGCTGAATGATAAATAAAATATAATTCAAATAAAAGCTCGGTCTTAAACGACCGAGCTTTTTATTTATCGCTATTTTGTTGAAGCTTATAAAGATTGTAGTAATACCCTTTCTTCTTCAATAGTTCCTCATGTGTACCACGTTCAACAATTCTTCCTTTATCCAAAACAATAATCTGGTCCGCATCTGCAATTGTTGAAAGACGGTGCGCAATTGCCAAAGTCGTTCTTCCTTGACGAAGCTTCTTTAATCCCTCTTGAATTAAATTTTCGGTTTCTGTATCGACATTAGCCGTTGCTTCATCTAGAACTAAAATTTTAGGATCAGTTACTAAGGTTCGTGCAAATGAAATTAATTGTCGTTGTCCTTGACTAAGTTCTGATCCACCTTCAATCACTTTTGCATGATATTTACCAGGCATCTTTTCAATAAATGAATCTGCTTGTACGGTTTTAGCAGCATCTTTAATTTGTTGATCTGTAATTTTGTCATTATACAAGCGAATATTTGAAGAAATGTCCCCATAGAACATAAAGGGTTCTTGTAAAACTAATCCTAGTTTTTTACGTAATTCTTTCTTCGGAAACTTCCTAATATCAATGCCATCAATAAGTACTTCCCCACTACCAAATTCATAAAATCTCATCATTACATTGATAATTGAACTCTTTCCTGATCCAGTATGACCAACAATTCCTAAAGTTTCACCCGGATTAACTACAAAAGATACATCATGTAAGATTTCATTCTTTCCATCATAAGAAAAGCTGACATTTTTAAATTCAATCTTTCCTTTTGAAATAACTGCTCTTTCATCATTTTCTTGTCGCGGTTCGTATTCTTTTTCATCCATAATTCTAAAAATACGTTTACCTGCCACAATCCCATCCTGAAAAGAAGTCATTCGATCCATCATAGTAGAAATAGGATTAAAAAATTGTTGTACATATTGAGAAAAAGCATATACAATTCCGGCAGGAACAAAAGTCTCTTGCAATGGAAAACCAAAATACATTAACACTAATGCAAGAGCCAATGAATAAAGCAAACTAGTCATTGGCGAGAGCAAAAGCGAGTTAACTCGGATCAAGTTAAAACGTGTTCTCATTAAAGTACCATTCTCATTTTCAAAATGGTTTGTCATTCTTTTTTCCTGCTTAAATTGCTGAATTAGAGAAACTCCTTCAATAGATTCATTTAAGTTAGTATTAATTCGACTAAGCCGTTCCCTAAAAGCACGATACAATCTAGAACTCTTTTGTGTATAAATCCAGAAAATAAAACCTAAAATTGGTAAAAACAGCAAGACAATTAACGCCGCAAATTTATTGGTTACATACATCGCTATAAAAGCAGTTACTAAAGAAAATACTCCAATGACTACTTGACAAAGTACTCCTAAAAAGTCGCTTAGAGTCATCGTATCATTAGTGACTCTTGATACAATTGAACCTGCTGGGGTCTGGTCAAAATAGCGCATCCCTAAACTATGAAGTTTTCGATATAAATCTTTTCTTACACTTTCAAGTGTTTTTTCAGCGCCAAGTGCATATAAATATTGATATACAAATTGAAGAATTGCCTTAATAATTGTTCCAAGTCCATATAATAGTCCAGCCCAAACTATAATCTGTACCGTTGCTTTTT
>CAMFQH010000012.1:0-17941 GCA_945980025.1 uncultured Lactobacillus sp. | reverse complement strand
ATTGCTTTTTCAACTCGCTCTTGTCATCAGTTAATGGAATATTTGCATTCACATTGAAAACCTTTGAATCCAGCACATATGATTCCGGAATATTAATGAAATGTAATTGCAAATCGTCATCACCCCAACGATTTTTCGTTGGTTTCGCACTAAAACTAATTGCTGCATAGTTTTTACCTTTTGCGGTATCACTAAACATTTCTTGCGATAAGATACTCTCAGCGTGTAGCCACTCATTGTAACTGAATGCAAAACGTTTCACTGCGTTATATACTTGGTTCTTCAAATGATCCATATCATCTAAACGATTATTATAATCGTCTTGTGAGTGACTATACGTATTATGCATATCGTATGCTAATTGCTGATCACTATAATGATATGGATTTCCAAATTTATCTGCATTGGCTTTTGCTTGTTCGAATGGGATTTCTGTTTGTCCAAATAAATCAGTCATTAGATTTTCATAATATTGACTATCCTTACCATATGTACCATCTTTACGCGAAACAGTATAACGTAATCCGTATTGATGTGCTAGTTCATTAATCGCTGCACTATCATGACCATCTTTGTCTGAATCCCAATCATCTTTCACATATCTATCTGCAATTGCATTGGCAAAATCTAAGGCTGATTCATTAAAAGTCCATGGGTCTACTCCAATTTGGGTTCTTAATTGATTAATCAAATCAATGCCAAACTTATTCAATTCAATCTGATCAGCTTTAGACATATGCTTCAAATCAACCATGTGATTCTTTTCAGCTTCGTTATGTTTGTATTCGTTTTGAGTCCAGCCAAGCCAACTTGCTGCAGCCATCTCTTTTTCATATTGATCCATATCGGATTGTTTGCTTAAGTCTTTACCACTCCATTTTTTCATGGTATCCTTGTAAACTTGTGGCATGACCATTGTATTGACTACTGCATCTTTATCTGCATCTAATTCTGCTTTTGCAGTGTTCATCTTGGTTTGTGCAGTTTGTAAATCTTTAGCTACTTGATCTCTTTGACTGGTTAAGTCATTAGATTGTTTTTGCTTGTTGCTTAATTCACTCTTTGCACTGTTTAAGGCTTCAGTATCACTATTTAATTTTGCTTGTGCATTATTAATAGTTTCGGCTGCTTTATTTACTGTATCTTGTGCAGTATTTAATTCATTTTGTGCTTGAGTTAATTCCTTAGCATTTTCTTGTGCAGCCTTTTGTGCATCTTGCGCTTCTTTTGCTTGCTTATCTAATTCTACCTTGACAGGTTGATATTCCTTATTAACAGCATCATAAGTCTTTTGGGCTTGTTCAACTTGACCTTGAGTTTTACTAATTTCTTCATTAGTCCTATTCAAAGTTTCAGTATTAGTCTTCAAAGCATCTTCTTGACCTTGACGATTATTTAAAGCTTCTGCTTGTTTAGTATTTTGAACATTAATTTGTTCTTGTGTACTTTGAACATCAGCATTTGCTTTATTCACATCGTTTTGTGCAGACTTGACATTATTTTCGTAAGAAACATCATAATTTGCTTGAGCTTTAGCTTGTGCATCTTGAGCAGTCTTTAATTGATCTTGAGCGTTAGTTAAAACATTTTGAGCTGATTGATTGTTTGAATCGGCAGTTAAAACATTTGCTTGCGCATCTGGAACTTTACGAACAGCGTCATCGCGATCAGCTTGAGCTTTATTTAATTGATCTTGAGTTTGAGTTAAATCTTTTTGATTTTGATCAATTGTCTTTTGTGCTGCATTCTTATCAGCTTGCTTTTGAACTTCAGCCGCATGAGCATTTTGAGTATTAACGCCAGCTACTGCACCAGCAGCAAGTACTGCAGCGGAGACATACATTAACTTACTATTTTTACTTTTCATTCTTACTCCTCCGAATAAAATTAAATAACTGGTTTTGATCTAAAAGGTAGATACAAGCCTAGTTTACCCCCCCCATTTTTTATTTTGTCAAGGTGTTTTACGAACAAAGCAAAAAAACCAAACGACATCGAAGAAAAAACGTTATTCTTCAACATCATTTGGTTCTTTATAAAATAACTTATTCTGTTAACTATTTACTATTATGCCTTTTCTAGCTCTTATTTCAACATGCTTTCAGCATATGGCAACTCAAGTGATGGATCTGCATTTAAGTTCACATCACTAAATTTACCTGCTTGATACAAGTTATAAGCAGCTGCACCAATCATTGCCGCATTATCTCCGCAAAGCTTCAAGTCTGGCAAGATTACTTTCGGCTTAATATCAGCAGGCAACTTTTCAATCTCTTCTGCTAATCTATCCCGTAAGCCGTGGTTTGCGGCGACCCCGCCGCCCAGAATAAAGGTCTTGGGCTTATATTCCTTAATTGCTCTAATTGTCTTGTGACTTAACACATCAACAACTGAAGCTTGGAAACTTGCAGCTAGGTCGTACTTATCAAGTTCTTCATGAATTTGGTCTGCATGGTGGCAAGTATTAATGAAGGCACTCTTAAGACCTGAGAAGGAGAAGTCATAATCATCATCTTCCATCATTGCTCGTGGGAAGTGGAAGGTATCTTTCCCCTTATGTGCCCATTCATCAATGGTCTTACCTGCTGGGTAATTAACACCTAAAACGCGGCCAATCTTATCATAGGCTTCACCAGCTGCATCATCCCTCGTATCACCCACAATTTCAAAGTGGATCGGATCCTTCATCAAGACAATCTCAGTATGTCCACCAGACACCTGCAAGGCAAGAGCTGGATATTCAATCTCATCCTTTAATTGCGCTGCCATAATGTGGCCCATAATGTGGTCAACGCCAATTAACGGAATTCCAGTTGCCATTGAAGCAGCTTTTGCTGCACTAACACCAATCAAAAGTGCACCAACTAGACCTGGTCCATAGGTGACCGCAATTGCATCAATATCATCCCAAGTCGCATTTGCTTCATCTAAAGCTTCCTTAGTAATCTGCGTAATTACTTCAATATGGTGACGACTTGCTACTTCTGGCACAACCCCACCAAAGCGTTGGTGACTTTTAATTTGAGTAGCTACAATTAAGCTTTCGATTTCACGACCATTTTTAATCACAGCAGTTGAAGTCTCATCACATGAGCTTTCAAATGCTAAAATTCGAACATCTTTTTTAGTCACTTTATCTCTTCCTATTCTTAATCTGTCAATTCCTTAATCATGCTAATCGCATCTGCTTGTTCAGTAGTATAGTAGTTCTTCCGAATAAAGTTATCCTTAAAACCTAACTTACGATATAAACTCTGAGCATTATAGTTATCGCTGCGTACCTCTAAAGTCATCTGAACTGCGCGATTTTTCTGAGCAATTCCAATCATGGTTCTGAGCAAGAACTCACCAATTCCTCTTCGTTGATAGGTAGGCTTTACCGCAATATTGGTAATATGACCTTCTTGAGCCTGTATTCTCATCCCCACAAAGCCCACCAAAGTCGAGCCTTGATAAACTACCAAGTACAAGGAATTAGCATGCTTCTTTAATTCACTCTTAAAAGAAAATCGACTCCAAGGCGTCCGTCCAAAATACACTTCTTGCTCTAAACCTAACAAGTCCGCAATATTCTCATCGCTAGCCTTCATAACCTGATAAGTTTCATTATTCAGTCTCAAGGCAAAAGGCGTAAAGCTGAGGTCGATTTCTATCGGATGGAAAAATAAACTAAACTTCTTCAACATAGTCGCTATCAGGGCCAAATGCCTTTCCAGTCTTATTATGCCAGTCCATTTCAGCTTGCGTACGTCTCAAATATTTTGGCACCATCTTATCAGGATCAACTGCTTCTTTATTAAGAGCTAATTTTCCAATTTCACCAGCATGAATTTGGTTATCACCTGCATCTTGAGTGAAGTCATCTGAACCTAGCAAGTCCTTAATTTCATCTTGGTATTTTTCAATTGAGCTACCAACAAAGATAACTTGTTCAGATAAGCCAAGGTCTTTCACCTTATTTATCAAGTCATCTAGATGATAGTGACCATCAGGAACTAGATTCTCTAACTTGTCGTCAGCCTTACGATAAACACCAGCAAAGAAATTCTTATTACGAGCATCTAATTCACTCACGATTAAGCCATCGCTTGCACCATTAGCTAATGCAGCTAAAGTTGATACCCCAACTAAGTCTTTATTTAAAATAGAAGCAAACATCTTCGCAGTAGTAATTCCAATTCTTAAACCAGTATAAGAACCAGGACCTTCTGCAACTGCAAAACGATCAATATCTTTTAAAGTAAGATCATTTTCCTTCAACAATTCATTAATTAAAGGATCTAAATGTTCACTATGATTTCGATGATCTTCTTCGTTCTTTTCCAAAATTTTATCTCCATCATTCAAAGCTACGCTCAAATGATTGGTTGCAGTAGTAATACTTAATATTTTCATTTAAATTCTATCCTTATTATTATCGAAATTACCTTCTTATTTTAACACGTTGAAGAGCATTTAAAATCACGTAAAGAACGACAATTTGAATCCAAGGAGTGATCAACTCTTTTAGAATTCTTTGTAGAAATGCTGCTCTTAAATCTAAGCCATATAATAGATGAATCCAGTAAGTATTCATTAAGACATTAACCACTAAGGTAACTAATAAGGTTGAGGCAATAATACGCCACCACTTAATTGGTTTTTGATATAAGAAGAGGGCGTAAATTACCACACCAACAATTGCTGACAGCGTAAAGCCTGGGAAGAAGCCTCCCTCAACTCCAAAAATCGCTGACCGCAACAAGTCACTAACTAATGCCCCAATTCCGCCCCACAAGGGACCGAAATAATAAGCAAGCAATGCACTTCCAATAAATCCTAATCCTACCTTTAAGGTTGATGGGCCAAAAGATATCTTCTCAAGCACAATATCCATTGCTACAAAGAGTGCCAGGGTAACTAACCCCTGCAAATCTAATTTCTTTATTCCTGCCTTCATTGGCATCCCTACCTTTCAAAAAAAGCACGACTGTACTAACAACAAGTCATGCCTTTAATTTTCTTTCCAATTAATTTCAGCCAAGGCAGACGCCTCACCCTGATTAGAAATTAAATGATACGAAGTCAATGTATCTTGGTCAAGCTCTACTTCTGCTAGTGCTTGATCTCCGTATTGAACTTCTTTTTTAAATGAAATATCAATACTTTTAACAGTATGAGAATTCAAGAACTCTCTTGGCAAGGTATCAATCATCCAATCGAAATAAATACTATTAGTTAAATGATGGTTTGTATCTAAATCATAATATCTAACAGTATATTTTTTACTTGAGCGATATTCTTTTAAGGGACGTAATCTCTTAAAGCGCGGCATATGTTTCAAGTATGGATTTCCAAATTTCTGCATCATTTGGTCATCTGCTTCAGTAATTTTGCGATTTTTTAAATCTAAAATTACCCATTGGCTTTTGACATCCACTATCTTTTTGTTAGTAGAATCAATTATACCAAAATCTCTGTATTCAAAAAAGCGATTATATCCACTACCGTTGGTAGTAACAGTAATTTTTTCACCAGCTTCAGGCAAGCGGTCAATATCAAGATGATACTCAACTACAACCCAGCCTAGATTTTGCTTTAGTAAATCATGAATCCCAGCACCACCTGAAGTTAATTGATCATTTGAAACCTGCATAAAATGCTCAATTAAATGAGGAAGTTGAATTTTTCCTGTTTCATCACAATCACCATAGCTAACTTGGTGCTCTTCTTTAAAAATCTTTTCCATCTTAATCCTCGTGCTTAATTTTGATGGTATTTGTCATAAAGTTCATTCTTTGAAACCTTATTTGCCTTAGCAACTGACTTAATCGCATCTTTTTTACTTTCACCAGCTGCTACTTGATCGGCTACTTGCTTAATTAGTTCATCCCAAGAAAGTTGCTTTTCTTCCTCTTCATTCGGAGAAACTAAAACCACAAATTCACCTCGTGGATCGTTCTCAGTGAAGTATTCATTAATTTCACTGATTGATCCTCTGATATATTCTTCATGAATCTTAGTTAATTCACGAGCCAAGGCAATTTTTCGATCTGGCTTAATTACTTCAGCTAAAGTCTTCAAGGTCTTCTTCAAGCGATGCGGTGCTTCATAAAAGATTGAAGTAGCACGCGAAGTGTTCATCATTTCAAAGTACTTCTTTTGCTCACTGCTCTTACGCGGTAAAAAACCATAATACGTAAAGGGTTGTGCATCAAAGCCAGAAGCAATTAAGGCAGTCGCAAAAGCTGAAGGACCCGGAAGAGAGACAACAGGAATATCATTTTTGATACATTCTTGCACCAAGACATAACCTGGGTCTGAGATTACCGGCATTCCAGCATCAGAGATCTCAGCAATTGTCTTTCCTTCCTTAAGCAGCTTAATCAATTCTGGAGCGCGTTCTTTAGAATTATACTTATGAAAAGAAATCATCTTATTATGAACGCCAATCTTTTCAAGCAAGATCCCACTAGTTCTGGTATCTTCAGCTGCGATATAATCAGCTTCAGTTAGAATTCTTTTAGCTCTTAAAGTAATATCTTCTAAATTTCCAATTGGAGTAGGGACAAGATACAGACGTCCCTTATCTTTTTCATTAAAACTACTCTGCACTTGCATAATTTTTATCCCCTACTCTTTTGTCCGTGATTTACAAAATTATCTAAAATATCTAAGCAAAACATGCAATCTTCACCTGATTCACGGTGAGACCCATAGTACATATTGCAGATATGGTAACCAGAATCGTAAATATTTCTCAGTGACTTCAAACCAGCTTGCGACTTATTCTCAGCTGGTTCTTTATTTGCATCTAGCTTACTAATCTTTTCTCTTAATAGTTGGTTTTCAACTTTTAATTCTGTATTTTCTTTCAATACTTCAAGCATGTCATTTTCCAGACCGGCAACAGTTTTTGTCATTGCCTGAAGATTGTGCTGTAATTGTGACAATTGTGAAAATGGATCCACTCAAAAACACCTACCGTTCAAAACTCAATACTAAATAATCTAATGTATTGTGGAAACTAACATTACTAGCTCGCATCTTATCACAAGTCATTAATAACTCTAATAAAGATGCACTTTCCCTTAACTTTTGACCAGTTTCTAAGCTCTTCATAGCCAAAGTCTTAAGCTGATAAAAAACAAACTTTTGACTCGCTGGCTTAGTAGCAAGACTGCTAATCTGATTCACACGCACCAAGGCTAAATCATTACGTTCTAACAGCTCTTGAAACAAGTATTTACTCTCTTCTTCAAGCTTACTTGTATCGCCTAGATCATCAATTTCTTCATCTGTTAAGCCATATTCAAGTAATTGAGCTCTTTTACTATCAATCTTTTCATCAGAGAAATTAAGAATCTGGGTTCTAGATTTAACGGTTGGTAAAATTTGATTTTCATTATTTGTGATCAGAATGGTAACGACTGGCGCTACTGGTTCTTCTAATAAATTAAGCAAGGCGTTGCTTGCAGCTAAAGTTAATTTTTCCGCATTTTCAATTATAAAAAAGCGGCGATTTCCTTCAACAGGGCTCTTAGCAAGTTCTTCTTTTAAAGGACGAATCTGATCAATTGAGAGAGTCTGCTTACCTTCTAGTTTTACTAAGAAGACATCTGGATGATTTCCATCTAAGATTCTCTGACAATTGTTACAAGTTCCGTCTGGCTTATCTTCTCCTACACAATTAAAGAGACAAGCCAGCCAGTAAGCTGTATTTATTCCCTTCTTTTGCATGGGATCGACAAACAAGTAACTATGGGCAACTTTTTTATTTAAATATGCATCCCTTAAAAGATCAGCCTGCTTTTGGCCGATATTTTTTAAATCAATCATTAAAAGTGCTTAAATTCCTCAACTGGTAATACAAAGACAGTCGCTCCGCCAACAGTAACTTGAACTGGTTTTCCAAGCATGGAAGTGCCTGCAGCATCCATGTTCATATTCGAGACATATTGTTCTCTAGTATGGGAGCTCTTTTTAATGATTTCTAATACTTCATTTACGCGGTCATCTTCAATACCCACGATAAAAGTTGTATTCCCTGCTCTCAAAAAGCCACCGCTGGTAGCTAATTTAGTTGCACGAACATCATTTTGAATAAATTCTTTTGCTAAGGTATCTGCATCTTTATCCTGTACAATTGCTAAAACAAGTTTCATTCTTACCAAATCCTTACATAAAAATATCAGGTAATTGTTTTCTTATTATTTTAACACTATTAGCTACAACATCCTTGATCGGCAAATTAGCATCTACTTTTTTAATTCGATCAGGATAGCGTTCAAGTAATTCACGATAACCAGCATAGACCTTATTATGGAAGTCAATTTTTTCTTGTTCAAGTCGATCTTCTTGACCAGCGCGCTCTTTTTCAATTCTAGCTAAACCAACAGCTGGATCTAGGTCTAAGAAGATGGTTAAATCAGGCTCAAGTCCGCCAGTTCCGAAATCATTAATTTGCTTTACTTCTTCAATGCCTAGATTTCTACCTACACCTTGGTAAGCGAGTGAACTATCAATAAATCTATCTGATAAAACGACCTTACCCGCTGCTAAGGCTGGACGAATCACTTCACTTACGTGTTGACTTCTTTGGGCTGCATAAAGCAAAGCCTCAGTTCGATCGTCCATTTCTTTATTTTCTGGGTCTAAAATAATTGTTCTGATATTTTCTGAAATTTTAGATCCACCTGGCTCACGCGTGACAAGAGTCCGTTCTTGTAAACTTTGTGGTAATTGCTTAATTATTTCGTTAATAACTGTAGTTTTTCCTGCCCCATCTGGGCCTTCAAATGTAATTAAATATCCTCTCATGTCTACCCCCACTTGGCATTGTACTGTAAAAGAAAAAAGAAAGACAGACTTGTTTTTTCAAGATTATTTATTTTTCCACAAAAAAAGTCCACCGCAGTGGACTACATTATCTAGTAATAACGCTTGATGAGCTACTAGATTTAGTGTTTCTTCTTCTTGCTTCTTCATACAAAAAAATAAATTTTGCATGGAGAATTTTATTTAAAACTCGATTATCAAATGAATAATCAATTGTCGTTTGATCGAAAACTTTTTGTTCAGCAAGTTGTCTTTGCAGTTGAGCAACAATTCTTAGTAATCGTTCGTCGCCTGCTTTTTTAACTTTGTTCCTTTTTCCAATCATAGATCTGTTCTCCCTTGAACAGCGCGCTTCAAAGTAATTGAGTTGGCGTATTCAATATCGCTACCTACGGCTAAACCAGCAGCAAGACGCGTTACCTTTAGGCCAGCTGGCTTAATCAGCTTAGCTAGATACATAGCAGTTGCTTCACCTTCTGGGCTGGAGTTTAGGGCAAGAATAACTTCTTTAACTTCATCTTGTTTCTGAAGTCTGGTAATTAAACTTTTAATGTTAATTTCTTCTGGGCCTACTCCATCCATTGGGGACAAGACTCCATGTAAGACATGGTACAAGCCATTATATTCGCCCATTTCCTCAAAAGCCATGACATCTTTTGGTTGCTCAACTACCATTATCGTTGAGCGGTCACGGTTTGAATCGCGGCAAATTTCACATGGATCACTTTCAGTAATATTTCCACAAATAGAACAAGAATGAAGATTTTCTTTTACCTGCATTAATGACTTAGAAAAGTCTTCCACGTCCTGTTCTGGCATGTCCATTGTGTAAAAGGCTAAGCGAGTTGCTGTTTTTTCACCAATACCAGGCAGCTTCATGTAATTATCAATTAAACGGGCAATTGGTAATGGATATTGCATCTTACATCAAACCTTTAGTGTATTTGCCCATTGATGCTTGAGTAGCATCATCTACTGCCTTGATTCCCTTGTTTACAGCATCGATAACAAGATCTTGAAGCATATCTGGATCATCGGGATCGATTGCTTCCTTATCAATCTTCAAGTCTTTTAGTTTACGGTCGCCGCTAAAAGTAGCAACTACCATGTCATCAGCAGCCTTACCAACAAATTCTTGAGTAGCTAAGTTTGCTTGTTCAGCTTCCATTTGTTGTTGCATCTTCTTAGCTTGCTTAATTAAACCTTGCATGTTACCCATGCCCATACCACCAAAATTAGGTCTCTTACCCATCTTTTTCTCTCCTTAATCTTTAATCTGTGCTAGATCTCCAAACAATTCTTTAGCCTTATCAATGACTTCTTTTTTTGCTTGAGGATCTATCTGATTACCATTTGCTTCTTGTTCAGATTTTTCTAGTCTTTGAAATTTTTTAGCAAGTAACTCTTCTTTATGACTTGCCACAAAATCATGCCGTACTTTCAACCATGAAGAATCTGCAACTAAAACAATACTATAATTATGCTTTGTTAGCTTCGCAATTTCAGTTTCAAGTTGAGAAATTAGATCTCCGTCTTGATTTGCTCGTTCAAACCATAATTCATACTTACATTTTAAAACAATTTGTTCGTGACTTGCAGCCACAGGATCTAAAACTTCCATTACAGCTCTTTGAGATACCTTTAGAGTAGACAGTAAGTCTGGCCAAATATCTTTTACTGTATTTAAGTCTTCCTTAGTGGCATTTTCAAGCACATGATATACTTGCCGGCGGTTATTTTCTTGAGCCGCTTGGTTATTAGAACTAGCCTTTCTTCTTTTTGGCTTTTGTTCTGGTTTATTCTCTTTATCGGCAAGGCGCTTAAATTGTGCCTTAGTTTCAGTTTTAATTGTGCCAGAAAAGTCTGAAGCAGTACTTCTACTAGCTGCCGGTCTATTTTTCAATTCCGCAACTTGCTTACTTAAAGTGTCAATTTGATTTTTTAGAGTTTGAACAACATCTGACGAAATTGCTTCAGCTTGTCGAGGTGTATTATCAGCTTTTACTGGAGCTTGAGTTACTTGAACTACAAATACATCCAGCGGGATTTGTTGCTGATTAGTGTAGCGCAAGTCATTTAAGGCGTTATTAGCCGCTTGTACGAGTGAGTAGAATTTTTCTTCTGGAATTTTAGCTAATTCGGAAGCATAATTCTCAGTTAAAAAAGTTTCTTCCTTATTACTCTTAATTGCCAGCATCCCTTTAACAGTTAAACTAATCAACTCATCTAAAATATTCTTAGTTGATGCTCCGTCCTGCAAAAGTGCATGAACTATTTCAAGAGCTGCTGAAGTTTCGCCATTAAGTAAATTTAATAATACTTGTTCAATTTTTTCTTGAGCCGCATAACCAGTTATTCTTAAAGCATCTTCGTACTTAACCTTATCTTGATCATAAGATAAAATCTGATCCAAGATACTTAAACTGTCACGCATTCCACCATCAGCTACTTGAGCAATTACTTCAAGGGCCTTTTCTTCAAAGTCAATTTTTTCTTGGTCAAGAATATAGGTCATGCGAGCAATTAAATCATGTTGATCAATGCGCTTGAAGTTGTAGCGCTGAGTTCTAGAAATAATAGTTGCTGGAACCTTTTGAAGTTCTGTTGTAGCTAAGATAAAGACCACATGCTCCGGCGGCTCTTCTAGTGTCTTAAGTAAGGCATTGAAGGCACCCATCGAAAGCATATGAACCTCATCGATGATGTAGACTTTATATTTACCCTGTGTTGGGGCATATTTTACTTTATCTCTGATATCTCGAATTTCATCAACACCATTGTTAGATGCGGCATCGATTTCGATGATATCATTCATTGTTCCTTGATCTGCTGCAAGACAGTTTTCACATTCATTACATGGTTCTCCGTCTTGCAGATTAGTACAATTTAAGGCCTTGGCAAAAATTTTAGCACATGATGTTTTACCAGTACCACGTGGTCCTGCGAATAGAAAAGCATGTGATATCTTGCCACGCTTGATTGCATTTTTTAATGTATCAGTAATCGCTGTTTGTCCTACGACTCCATCAAAAGTTCGCGGACGCCATTTACGATATAGCGCTTGATAAGCCATTTTGCACTTCCTTTATCAAAAAAACTCCTAGCTCAAACGAGCTAAGAGCTGTTTAAATTCTCAAAAAAAGGCACATGCCCAAGCAACCTTAGTGCTGCTACCTTCCGGTCCTGACACAATTTGGAGGTCGGACATTGCCCACAAACTATAATACAGTATTTTGATTTATTTTTCCACTATTTATCTTGCTTTTGTTTACGTCTAATTTCACGGAAAAAATCTTTTAGCATTTGGGATGCTTGATCCCTAAATAAACCACCATAAATTTTAGGATGATGATTAAATTTTTCTACCTTAAATAAGTCAATGACACTACCTGCTGCTCCAGCTTTTGGATCAAAAGCACCATAATACACTTCAGCCAATCTTGAATTAATGATTGCCCCGCTGCACATTGGACAGGGTTCAAGTGTAATAAACAAACTACAGTCGACTAGGCGCCAGGAATTTAATTTTTTACAAGCTTGTCTAATCGCAATCATTTCGGCATGCTGCGTCGCATCTTCATCAAGCTCGCGTCTATTATATCCTTCACCAATCACATTGCCATCTTTATCCACAACAACTGCACCAATTGGCACTTCACCTTGTTCTTCAGCTTTTTTTGCCTGTTCAAAGGCTAGGTGCATGTATTTTTCTTTTTGCTCTTTAGTTAACATATTTTCTTTGATATCTTTCCTAATTATTGTTACTAAATATTATTATAACTAAAAAAAGCTGGCTAAATTAACCAGCTCAATTAAATAAATTCATCATAAAACATATTCATGTATAGGATAATAAGTAAAAATAAAAAAGATCCTTTGACCCTTTCTATTTAAATACGACCACGTTTTTTAATCGTATAACAGTTAACAAAATAGCCGATTGATCCAATGAAATAAAGCATCGCTAACCCAGCTGCCCCTAAGAAACGATTACCATTAACTGATAAATAAATCATTCCACCAAGACCAGCTAAAACAATCAAGACTAAAATAATGTTAATAAACAGTTTCATAATGAATTCACTTCTTTCAAAGTATTTTTCTCTACTTTGTATTCGCTTTCATTATAAACCTTTATTGTTATTTTTTTAATTATTTGTACTCATTAAAATGTAATAACCCTTATCACGAGCTAGAATCTCACAATTTCCGTATATCTTTGTCATTAATTTCTTGGCACTAGGTGCACCTTGTTTTTTCTGAATTACTACCAATAAGACTCCATTTTCTACTAGATGGTCTTTTGCTTCAGTTAAAATTTGGTCAACTACCTTTTTACCAGCACGAATTGGTGGATTAGTAATAATGAGCCCATATTTTTTATCCACCTGTTCATAAATATCTGACTGATAAATATTTACATTATCAATCCGATTAAACTGTGCATTTCTTTTAGCTAAGTCTAAGGCACGCTCATTTACATCTACCATATCAACTTCTTGATCAGGCCAAAACTTAGCCGCAAATAATCCCATTGGACCGTAACCAGTCCCAACATCTAAGATACCATCTTTTGGAAAATCAACGTTTTTCATTGCCTTTATTAAAACGCCAGACCCATAATCAATTCTTAATTTTGAAAAAACGCCCGCATCAGTTGTAAATTTTAAATCGATATCATCAATATGATAGTCAACTAAATGTTCATCATGCTTGGCATCAGGATTAGCCGCAAAATACATTTGATTCTTTTTTGTCATAATTATTCTCGCTTCTTTAATTTCTATTTATAGTTTATCAATTCTGCTTTGTTTTTTTCCATAAAGCCTTATAATTAGAATGTTACAGAAAGGAAGAGATAGAATGATGATTTCTATTCCTATATTTATTTTAGCAATTATTATTGGAATTATCTGTTTATGGGTAGGATTTAGAATAAAAGGCAACCAAGCAGTTTTTGGTCGTGTTCTTTCAACAAATAGACAAACCTGGGCAAGATTTTGGTTAACAGCTGGTTGGGTTATCATTATTATCGCTGGATGTTATCTGCTATTTATGATTATTCTACATTTTTATTTGAAGATGTAAAAAAGCGTAAATTCATTTTTGAATTTACGCTTTAATTTTTATCTTTTTTCTTTTCAATCCATTCCTTAAGTTTATCCCACTCCCTAGGAGGACGATTTTCTTTTAGTTCTTGGATTTGTTTTTGTAAGTTTTGATTTTGCTCAGCCAGCATTTTATTTTGATCTTCTAACCGGTCTAATTTATCTAAAATTAAGGTCAAATCTGCATCTTTATCTTTAATACTGATTTTACCTTCATTTCTTCTCATCAAGTAAGCAGTAAGAGAACTCGTAACGATTCCCATTACTCCTACTCCAATCAGAATCATGGCTAAAATTACTAGTTTTCCCAGTAAAGACTGCGGCGAGATTGTATGCTTAGAAATATCTCCATACCCGACAGTACTTGCTGTAGTGATTGCCCACCAGAATGCTTGATCAAGTGAAACATGCTCGGTAATTGAAATTGCAACTGATCCTAACATCAAAAAGGCAATACTAAAGTATATTACATATAAAATACCATGAGTATGTAAGATATCTTTTAGCATCCCCACTAGACCAGCCAACCGGATTAAACGCAATAGCCTAAAATATAAACCAATATCTCCCAACTGAGCCAGTTTCATCCAACTAAAGGCAAGACCAACAGGAATAATTGCTAGCAGCTCAAAAATATTATTTCTAAAAAATACTTTCTTATTTTTTGCAAGGTAGAGCCGAGAAAAGTAATCTATTGCCAAAATAATTAAAATAAAGTTATTCAGCCAAAACCACTTACTATTCCTACTATTAATATCAATTATTGCTGCAAAATCTAACACAAGCAGAATAATTGAAATAATAGCTAAAGTAGCTTTAAACCATTTATAAAAATTTTTCTTAAACATAATTTTATTGTAAACAAAAATGAGGACTCCGTAAAATAGAGTCCTCATTTTCAGTAGGATGTTCAGTTAAGACGTTATTACTTAACAGTAACAGTTGCGCCAACTTCTTCAAGCTTAGCTTTGATGTCGTTAGCTTCGTCTTCAGAAACGCCTTCCTTAACGTTCTTAGGAGCACCATCAACAAGGTCCTTAGAATCCTTAAGGCCAAGACCAGTGATGTCACGAACAACCTTGATAACCTTAACTTTTTCTTGACCAACATCAGTCAATTCAACGTCAAATTCAGTCTTTTCTGCACCTGCGCCTGCAGCACCTGCAGCAGCAACTGGAGCAGCAGCTGAAACACCAAATTCGTCTTCAATAGCCTTTACTAAGTCGTTTAATTCAAGGATTGAAGCACCTTTTAAATCTTCAATAATCTTTTCAGTATCTAAAGCCATTATAAGTTTCCTCCGAAATTAGATATGTGTAAATTTACTAATATTATTCGTCTTTTGAATCAGCGACAGCCTTAACAGCATATGCAAAGTTGCGAACTGGAGCTTGTAATACAGATACAAGCATTGAAAGTAAACCTTCGCGACCTGGAATAGCTGCAAGTTTCTTGATTTCTTCTTGGCTGGCAACCTTACCTTCGAGCATACCACCTTTAATTGATAATGCGTCGATATCATCTTCGTATTTAGAAACAATACGAGCTGGTTCAGTGATGTCTTCTGCATCAGCAGTGTAAACAACAGCAGTAGGACCAACAAAAGTATCTTCTAAACCTTCAATACCAGCCTTTTCAGCAGCACGCTTTAAGTAAGTGTTCTTGATAACTTTCATCTTAACGTTAGCATCACGTAGATCCTTACGTAAGTTAGTTACTTCTTCAACAGTTAAACCTAAGTAGTCAATTACTAAGATAGCCTTAGCTTCCTTAAGTTCTGCTGCAAAGTCATCAACAAGCTTTTCTTTTTTAGCAATGATTGCTTTACTCAACGAATTCACCTCCAAATTTACTTTAAGATAAATTCTATCAGCCGAAATAAAAACTCCATGCCAAAAAGACATGGAGTTGTAAAACTCTTTGTTTTTCTGGCCTCGGCGGGATATTAAGGCACGTTAGCCACCCGAGTCTTAGGTAGAATTTACTGTACAATATATTACCTTAAATTAGATAAGTCGTCAATAGCTTTTTTTAATTAAACCATTTTTCGCAAATCTTTTTTAGCTCTCCTGTCTTCTCTAGATGGTCAAGAGCTTGATTAATCTTGTTTTTGAGAGTTTTATCTTTTTTATTGATTCCTACTGAAAATTTTTCACTTGGATATGGTAATTTTTCTTTTTTAAATTCTTTTTGATACTTGCTATGAGCTAAATAATAATTTGCATATACCCCATCAATTAATAAGCCATCTATTCTGCCAGCTTTTAGATCGATAAAGGCATTGTTATAAGTATCATACAAAACCGTACTTTTGACACGTTTTTTTAAGACTTTAGGATAATTATCCAAATCATCGGCTCCTGAAGATCCTGTTTGAACTCCAAGAATCTTCCCTTTCATTTGTCGATAATTATTTATCCCTTCATTTTTTCGTGTAACCAGAATCTGATCATTTTCAAGATATGGTTTTGAAAATGCTACTTTCTTTGCCCTAGCCTTCGTCTTAGTATACCCATTCCAGATAACATCTATTGTCCCATTGCGAAGTTCTGTTTCTTTCATTGACCAATCAATTGTTTGAAAATCAGGTTTTAAGCCAATCTCCTTGCAAACGGCCTTGGCTAAGTCAACGTCAAAACCAACAAGCTTACCATTCTTTTGTCGAAAATCCATTGGTACGAAGCTGTCGTCAACACCAATTACTAAAGTACCACGTGATTTAATCGCCTGCCATGAGTTTTCCTGTCTTTGACATCCAGCCAGACCAACAGAAGCTAGCACAATAATCAATAGACCCAAAAATCGTATTATTTTTTTCATCATTTTTCTATTGGCTCAACTTTTAAGATTTTATCAGCAACAGTTTTTCCAAACTGGTGATCATGAGTAATAATTACCTGCGTCATTCCTGTTTGTTTAAGCTTTAAGAAAATATCTTTTACTTTTCCTACTAACTCAGGGTCTAAAGCAGAGGTAGGCTCATCATAACACAAGATTTCGGGTTTCATTTGCAGGGCTCTGGCAATGGCTACACGCTGCTTTTGTCCCCCTGATAATTGGTATGGATATAAAGTTTTAAACTTGTCTAAGTCTAATTGATCTAAAACAGGTGCAGCTGCTTTTTCAGCCTCTGCTTTGCTCATCTTATTTACCATAATTGGAGCAAGCGTAATATTATCCATTACCGAAAGGTTTGGAAAAAGATTGTAATCTTGAAAAACCATCCCTACCAAATGATTATTACGATCCGTAGGATCAAATTCTTTTCCATTATGGAGGAATTTTCCACTATCAGCACTTTCAAGCCCCGCAATCAGACGAAGAAGCGTAGTTTTTCCTGCACCTGAAGGGCCAATAATACTTAAGATATCCCCTTTATCTAGTGACAAATTTAACTTATCAATAATTTTTCTCGTGCCAAAACTCTTACTTATATTCTTCAGCTCTAAAACTTTATTTCCAGACATTGCTTCTCTTCTCCACTACTCTTAATAAAGCTGTTAAAACTGCTGTCATTGCCAAATATACGCACCCTACTAATACTAGTGGAACTAAAGACACGTCTCTTGCAGTCGCAACATTTCCAGCCCGTAAAAGGTCTCCTAAACCAATTACATAGACCAAACTGGAGTCCTTAACTAAGTTTATCAGCTCATTACCAATTGAAGGCAAAACAATCTTAACAACCTGTGGACGTACAATACGATTAATTGTTTGCCATCTACTTAAGCCTAGCACTTGTGCTGCTTCAAATTGGCCGACGGGTACTGCTTGCAGTCCACCACGGAAGATTTCTGCAAAGTAAGCAGCATAATTGATAATAAAAGCGACCAAAGCAGCCTCGTATCTTGGAAAGACAATTCCAACAGTTGGTAAGCCATAAAAAATAAAAATTAATTGTAGTAAAAGCGGTGTACCACGAATAATCCATACATAAAATTTTAAAATAGCTTTAACTAACTTCAATTTTGAATGTAAACCAAAGGCAACTAATAAACCTAGCGGAATAGAAACTA
>CAMFQH010000011.1:0-18258 GCA_945980025.1 uncultured Lactobacillus sp. | reverse complement strand
TCTGTTTTAAAAGTATGGGCATACTGTTCATTATGCCGCTCTACTACTCTCGCTAACATTAAGATAAAGGCAGGTTTCATAATTTCAGACGGTTGAAAAGTTAATGGCCCTAATTTAAACCAACTCTTCGCACCAGTATCAGCAAATACTTGCCTGTTATACAAGAATAAAACCGCAATTAATAAAATTATTCCAATTCCATAAGCAATTGGAGCAATTTTAAAAAGTTGTTCTGCATCAAATTGCATTACGAAAATCACCAGTGCAATTGATACAAGATACCAAACTGCTTGAGTAATAACCGCTTTTACTGGACTCCCCATTTTAGGATCGTTAACAGTAGCAACCCAAATACCGTATAAACTGATGACGGCTAATAAAAAGACTGGAATTACTACACCCCATGCGATGCGATCATACCAATCTGCTTTATTTTCAACTTTTGTCATTGTATATCCCTACTTTGTTTATTTCTCATGCAAAGTAAAGTATGAAAGTAATTCATTAATAGCACTTTCTAAAGTCTTGGAATAGAGACTGTGATTTGTTTTGGAAGATACTACATGGTAGCGTTCTTCTTCTTGTTCAATAATTCCAATAGAACGTTTGCCAGGAATAACAACTTCCCAGGTAGGTGCTGAAGTGCCTTTTCTTTCATTAACTTCAATATCAATACTTTCCAATTTTCTAGACATATATATTCTCCTACTTTTTATTCGAATGAAATGCCTGCGCAATAATTTCATCTTCATATCGTTCAGGATGAGGATTACGACGCAGGGTAAAATAATCCGGTACTGGATCTACTCCTCCCTTAATAAAAGGATTACAGCGTAATATCCGCGCTAGTCCCATTATTAAGCCTAAAATTGCTCCATGCTTTTTTAAAGCATCAATCATATAGCTTGAACAAGTAGGATAATACCTACATGTTGGTGGCAAAATTGGAGAAATAAATTTCTTATAAACATTTACCAACCCAATTAACAATTTATTCATTTTAACTTAAAAACTCAAAAAAATGAATCCATGTTGTAGGAAAGAAAATTGCAAAAGGATTGCCACTTGCAACACCACATCCAATAAAGGCTCCAAGGAGCATGGTTGCAAACAAGTATAAAATAATCTTTCCCAATTTTTTTAAATGTTTATTTACTAATGAAAAATTAAAACTTGCTCTCTTCATAATTAGTGTCTCTGATGATTTTCAATATTTTTAAGCAACACACCTGTTCCATTTGCAACAGCTTCTAATGGTTCATCAGCCTTTAAAACTGGAACTTGGAGATAATAAGTAATTAATTTATCAATATTCTTTAGTAAGGCTCCACCACCTGTTAACATAATACCACGATCGATAATGTCAGCAGACAATTCAGGTGGAGTTTGCTCCAAAACTTCTTTAGTTGCAGCCACAATTGACATTAAACCATCTTCAAGAGCCTTTTGAACTTCTAGCTCGTTAATTGTAACTTGCTTTGGCAATCCGTCAACCATATCACGACCACGAACAGTCATCGTCTTAGTTGGATCCGCTTCAAAAGCGGTCCCAAGTTGAATCTTAATTTGCTCAGCAGTGTGTTGTCCTACTAAAAGATTCTTACTACGTTTAATATAGCTGGCAATGGCCTGATTCATTTTATCCCCGGCCCAACGAAGTGAGCGGGAAGTTACGATTTCTCCCATTGACAAGACAGCAATATCAGTAGTACCACCACCAATATCAATAACCATATTTCCTTGTGGTCTAAAAATATCTAGCCCTGCTCCCACAGCTGCTACTTTAGGTTCAAAGTCTAGATATACTCGGCCTCCACCTGATTTCTCAGCAGCTTGAATAATAGCTTTTTGCTCAATTGAAGTAACTCCAGTAGGAGCACAGATTAGAATATTAGGTTTAGACATAAAACCTTTTACGTTTAATTTTTCAATAAAGTAGCTAAGCATTTCTTCTGTAATATCAAAATCTGCAATTACACCATTTTTTAATGGTCTAATTACTCTAATATTACCTGGTGTACGCCCTACCATTTTATATGCCTCAGTACCGACTGCGACAACTTTATCTTTATCAGTATCTACAGCAACAACAGAAGGTTCATTTAAAACGATACCTTTGCCAGATACATTTATTAGAACATTTGCAGTTCCTAAATCAATTCCTATATCTCTTGCCACGCTAGTGCCTCCAGTATTTAATCATTAAAAATTGTAACATAAATACCGCTTTACTTTAAGGACAAGTGTAAAGAAGTGCTTTTCAAAAGCATTTCTTATAAAAATCATTAAAAAAGCATTTTTAAAGCTAAGGATTGATCCACTAATGCCAAAATAAATTGTCCGACTATAAACCCTAAGGCAATCGACACAAATAGTAAAAATACTTGAATTTCAAATGTGTGTCCCTTTTTAAATAACTGGTCCACTCTCAGACCTCTCACTGCTCTGAACGAAAATGCAATCGTCACTAAATATGTGATTAGACTAACAATTGCATGAACTCCTACTTGTTTCATCATATAATTTTCTCCATAAAAAAAGACGAACTCATCGTTCGTCTTTCTCATTTCTATTTACCGTAATTTTCACGTACATGTAATCTATTAACCGCACGACGTAAGGCAATTTCAGCTTCTAGCATTTCTCTTTCGTTGTGCTTCTCTTTAGCTTCTTGCATATGTTGTTCAGCACGCTTCTTAGCTGATTGTGCACGTTTAACATCAATATTGCGAGCCCGTTCAGCACTGTCAGCAATAATGGTTGCTTCATTATTTGAAAATTCAATATAGCCCCCATTAACAGCAATATGGTCAATACGATCATTCATTTCATGCGTTCTTTTTACCCGAACTTCACCAATAGCTAAAGGAGTAACAATTGGAAGGTGATCATACATAATTGCACGATCTCCATCAATTGCGCGCATTGCTACCATCGTAGCATTATGCGAATAGACAATACCATCAGGTGTTACAACGCTAACTTTTATAATTTTTTCTGGATCTGCCATAACGCATCACCCTACTTTGCTTCTAGCATTGCTTTTGCTTCAGGATTTTTAGGAGTAACTCCCATCTTTTCAGCTTGCTTAATAACATCCTCAATTGGACCAACGTTACGGAAAGCATCTTCTGGAAGATCATCTAATTTACCATCAATGATCATCTTGAAGCCTTTAATTGTTTCCTTGATTGGTACATATGAACCTGGAATACCAGTAAATTGTTCAGCAACAAAGAAGTTTTGTGAAAGGAAGAATTGAATCTTTCTTGCGCGTTCAACAATTAACTTCTCATCATCTGATAATTCATCCATACCTAAAACAGAAATAATATCTTGCAATTCTTGGTAACGTTGCAAAATATGTTGAACCTTAACAGCTACTTCATAGTGTTCTTCACCAACAATTTCTGGATCTAAGGCACTAGAAGTTGATTCAAGTGGATCAACAGCTGGGTAAATACCTTGTTCAACCAAACGACGTTCTAGGTTAGTAGTAGCATCTAGGTGAGCGAATGTAGTTGCGGGAGCCGGGTCAGTATAGTCATCAGCTGGCACATAAACGGCTTGAATTGAAGTAATAGATCCCTTCTTAGTAGAAGTAATCCGTTCTTGCAATTGACCCATTTCAGTTGCCAAAGTTGGTTGGTAACCAACGGCACTTGGCATACGACCAAGTAAAGCAGAAACTTCAGAACCTGCCTGAGTGAAACGGAAAATATTATCAATAAATAATAATACGTCCAAACCTTCAACATCACGGAAGTATTCCGCAATAGTCAAACCAGTTAATGCAACACGCATTCTGGCACCAGGTGGCTCATTCATCTGACCAAAGACCATAGCAGTTTTAGATAAAACGCCAGATGCCTTCATTTCAAAGTAAAGGTCGTTACCTTCACGTGTTCTTTCCCCAACACCAGTAAATACAGAAATACCACCGTGTTCTTGGGCAATATTATGAATCAATTCCTGAATAATAGTTGTCTTACCAACACCGGCACCACCGAATAGACCAACCTTACCACCACGAACATATGGTTCAAGTAAGTCAATAACTTTAATACCAGTTTCTAGAATTTCTTCACTTGTGCTTAGTTCATCGTACTTAGGTGCTTCTTTATGAATACCTTCACGTTTTACATCTTTACCTAGAGCAGGACCACCATCAATTGGATCACCTAATACGTTAAAGACACGTCCTAAAGTGTCTTTACCAACAGGAACAGAAATTGGAGCACCTGTGTCTTCAACTTCCATACCACGTCTTAAACCGTCGGTAGATTCCATTGAGATAGTTCTTAAAACACCGTCACCAAGTTCTAGTGTAACTTCAAGAACAAGAGTATCACCATTGTTGTTTGTGACACGTAAGGCGTTATTAATATCAGGCAAATCTTTATCTAGTGGGAATTCCACGTCAACGACAGGTCCAATAACTTGGACAATTTCGCCTTTACTCAAAACATCTACCTCCTTTTCTATTTTATTCTAAGGCATTTGCACCACCGATAATTTCAGTAATTTCGGTAGTAATTTGTGCCTGTCTTGCTCGATTCAATTTAGTCTTCAAACCAGAAACAACATCATCTGCATTTTGAGATGCACTCTGCATCGCTGTCATTGAACTTGCATGCTCAGCAGTTTTAGCATCCAAAATAGCTCCAAAGATCATTGATTTAGCAAATTGAGGTAAAACTGTCTTCAATACTGAATCAATATCTGGCTCAATAATGTAGTCTTTTGGCATTGTTTCTTTATGATTAATATCAATATCAGAAATTGGTAACATGCTTTCTACTCTAAAAGCAGAAGTCAACGTATTTACGTGGTGAGTATAACAAACAAAAAGTTCATCATAAACGCCATTTAAGTACATCTTTACAGCGGTTTGAACAATATCTCTAACTTCATTGTAAGTTGGGACATCGCTTACCCCACTATATTCATATACCACATTAAGATTTTGCTTCTTAAAGAATTGTGCTGCAACGCTACCAACTGCCAAAATTTTAACATCTTTATTTTGGGCATCAGCATCTTTAAAGATACTCATCATATTCTTAATAACTTGACTGTTATAAGAACCAACTAAACCTCTATCTCCACTAATTACTAAGTAACCAGTCGATTTGATTTCTTTACGAGGTTGAACTAAAGATGCTAAAGTACCTAAATCGAAGAAACTACTATAATCGATATTAGATTGACCGCCAAATTCACTATTTTCATTTGTCTCTTTACCTAATTGATTCACAATTTGTGAACTCATCAGATGAGAAACGGTTGCTCTAACTTTATCGTTATAAATAGTATATTCTTGATCAAGTTTTTCAGTTCTATTCAATTTAACACCTGAAACCATTCTCATAGCTTCAGTTATTTGACCTGTTTTCTGAATTGAAGCAATCTTTTTTTTCAGTTCAAGGAGAGATTCTGCCAATGAAAAAACCTCCTCTTCTATTTCTTACTGATTGAAAAACCTTCGTTGAAGTTCTTTAAAGCTTCATTAAGCTTATCTTCCTCAGGTAAATCTCCTGTAGTACGGATTACATCAAGTAAGTCGTTATAGTTACTTGCAAAGTAATCATATAATTCAAGTTCATAACGTTGAATATCAGGTACAGGAATTGCGTCCAAAAAGCCATGTGTCAAAGCATAAAGAATTAATACTTCATCTTCTACAGGAAGTGGCTTATGTAATGGCTGCTTCAATACTTCAACAGTACGACGTCCACGATTTAACTTAGCTTGAGTAGCTTGATCAAGATCACTACCAAATTGAGCAAAACTTTCAAGCTCTCTGTATGATGCCAAGTCAACACGCAATGTACCTGCAACCTTTTTCATAGCCTTAATCTGTGCACTACCACCAACACGAGAAACTGATTCACCGGCATTAATGGCAGGACGGGTACCAGCAAAGAATAGATCAGCTTCCAAGAAAATCTGTCCATCAGTAATGGAAATAACGTTAGTTGGAATATAAGCTGAAATATCCCCAGCTTGGGTTTGAATAAATGGTAAGGCAGTCATTGAACCGCCACCAAGTTTCTTATTCAACTTAGCACTACGTTCTAGTAAACGAGAGTGTAAGTAGAAAACATCACCTGGATAAGCTTCACGACCAGGTGGACGACGAAGAAGTAAGGAAATTTCACGGTATGCAACGGCTTGCTTACTCAAGTCATCAAATACGATTAATACATCCTTACCATTGTACATAAACTCTTCACCCATTGCAGTTCCTGCATATGGAGCGATATAAAGCATTGGTGCTGGTTCACTAGGACCGGCTTCTACTACAATAGTGTAGTCCATAGCACCAAATCGTTTTAAAGTTTCAACAGAGTTTTTAACTGTTGATTCCTTTTGACCAATGGCAACGTAAATACAAATAACATCTTGGCCCTTTTGATTAATGATTGTATCTAGTGCAAGAGCAGTTTTACCTGTCTTACGGTCACCAATAATTAATTCACGCTGTCCACGACCAATTGGAACTAAAGCATCGATAGCTTTAATACCAGTTTGTAAAGGCTGGTTAACGGATTGTCTATCCATAACTCCAGGAGCTTTACTTTCAATAGGTCTAGTCTTATCAGTCTTAATCTCACCTAAACCATCTACTGGTTGTCCTAATGGGTTCACAACACGACCAATTAATTGATCGCCAACAGGAACTTCCATAATTCGACCAGTACGCTTAACTTGATCACCTTCACGAATATCGTCAAAGCGACCTAAGATGATGATACCAACATCATTGGCTTCTAGGTTTTGCGCAATACCGTATGAACCATTAGAAAATTGTAATAATTCACTTGATAATACGTTATTTAGACCGTGAGCACGGGCGATACCGTCACCGACGTAGGTAACAGTACCAACTTCGTTGACGTTGAGCTTATCATCATATTTCTCAAGTTGTTGCTTGATCAAAGCGCTAATTTCTTCCGCTTTAATGCTCAATGGTTTCACCTCTTTTATCTATTTTCAATTAATTGCTCACGAATTTGTTGCAATCGAGTTCTTATAGAACCATCAATAATGCGATCCCCGACTTTGAGGATAATACCTCCTAAGATACTTGAATCCACTTTATTTGTCAGAATCAATTCTTTAAAGCCATACTTCTTAGCATAGGCTTGGCTTATTCGACTTAATTCATCTTCATTAAGCTTAATAGCACTTACTGCAGTACCAGAAGCAATATTCTTATACTCATCATAAAGAGTATTAAATGCCTCAATAATTGCAGTTAAAGATTCAAATCTGCGATATTCTAATAAGAAATCCAAAAAATTCTTAGTTTCAATTGAAAACTTATCGCTAAAACTGGATAAGAATTCTTCTTTTTGATTCTTTCGAATAATTGGATCGCTTAACAAACGCAGCATGTCAGGATTTTCTTTAGCTACTTGAAGCAATACATTCATATCTTCATGTACTGCATCTAGACTATTAGCATCCTGTGCATAAGCAAATAAAGCTTTACTGTATCTGGAAGCAATTTCTTCTCTACTTAAAGCCATTAGTCATTCAGCCCCTTGATAAATTGATCTACCAAGTCTTTCTGATCAGCAGCAGATAAATTCTTACTAATTACTTTTTCGGCAATAGCAACAGAAATATCAGCTACTTGATCTCTTGCTTCATTGAGTGCATCAGTTTTTGCTTGGGCAGCATCTTCTGATGCTCTCTTTCTAATTGCGGCAGCTTCTTGATCAGCTTGACTAATAATATTATTCTTAGTCTTTTCCGCATTGCTTTTTGCAGTAGAAAGAATTTGTGTTGCCTCTTGTTTAGAGTCTTTCAAGGCAGCTTCACGTTGATTAGCAAGCAATTCAGCTTTCTTTCGATCACTTTCTGCTTGATCAAGGTCGCTTATTACCTTTTGACGACGTTCTTCCATCATCTTTGTTACAGGGCCCCAAGCAAAGTGCTTAACTAAGAGGAGCAAAGCTGCAAAGATCAAAAGATAGTAGAGTGTGTCACCTAACTCTAATTTTAAGGCTGCAAACATAAATTGCATGTCTCAACCCTTCTTTCTCGTAATTACGATCTTGTTCTTAAAACGCAAATTACAGGAAGAGAATTAAGAAACCAATAACGATAGCTAAGATAGGAACAGCTTCGATCAAACCAACACCGATAAACATAGTTGCTCTAAGGTTGTTAGCAGATTCAGGTTGTCTTGCCATACCTTCAATAGTTTTTGAAATAACTTTTCCGTTACCGTAGGAAGCAGCCAAAGCAGCTAAACCAGCGGCAATTGCGGCAGCTAAATATTTCATAGAAAAACCTCCGTAAAATTATTCTTCAGTAACCTTTTTACCAATATATACCATTGACAAAGTTACGAATACATATGCCTGGATAGAGCCAATAAAGACAGAGAAGCCTTGCCAGATTAAAGTTAGTGGAACCGAAGCGATGACGGTAAACCAACCCGCACTCTTTGCAAAACGATTACCGATTAAAGTTAATAATACTTCACCGGCATAAATATTACCGTAAAGACGTAGTGATAACGTCAAGAAATTAGTGAATTCCTCAATAATATTGATTGGAAGTAAAAATCCAACTGGTTTTGCATAATTTGCAAAATAACCTTTAGCACCAAACTTCTGAACACCAAAGTTATAAGACAAAAGCAATGTCATCATTGCCATGGTCATAGTAATTAATGGGTTAGCAGTTGGTGATTTGACAAGGATATGGTCATTAATTGAAAACTCAAAGAACAAACCTAACTGGTTCATAAAGAAAATGAACATGAATAGGGTAAAGGCATATAGAGATAGGTGCTTTTGTGCATCTACGTCCGCAACGTTATCCTTAACAATCCCATTTGTAAAATCAATCATATATTCCAAAAGATTTTGCTTTTTATTAGGCTTTAAAGAAACATTACGTCCTAAATACCAAACAAGAAAGAAAACCGCAATTGCGACTAACGTTCCCCCTAAGCAGTTAGTTACATTGAAATTTAAACCGAATACATTAACGACTACAGATTTCTCATTCACTTCGTGACCTCCCTTCTTGTGCTGAATACCTCAAACACACTAAAAATGATAACACCCAAAAATTTCAATTTCAAAATATTTTTGAGTAAAATTACTTAGTTCCGAACAATCTATCTCCTGCATCCCCTAGACCTGGGTAGATGTAACCGTTATCCATTAATTTTTCATCTTCTGCTGCTGCATAGATGTCTACATCTGGATTTGCTTCTTGTACAGCCTTTACACCTTCAGGAGCAGCCACTAAAACAGCTAAACGAATATTCTTAGCGCCACGCTTCTTTAATGCTTCAATAGCCATATTTGCTGAACCACCTGTTGCAAGCATTGGATCAACAATAATACATTCACGTTCTTCAATATCTGGTGGCATCTTGAAGAAATATTCATGCGGCTTTAGAGTTTCTTCATCACGATACATTCCGATATGTCCTACTTTTGCAGATGGGATCATTTGAAGAACACCATCAACCATTCCAAGACCAGCACGTAAAATTGGTACTATAACTAGTTTCTTACCTGCTAATTCTTTTTGAGTTGACTTTCCAATTGGAGTTTCAATCTCAACATTCTTCAATGGCAAATCGCGTGTCATTTCATAAACCATGAGTCCACCGATTTCACCAACAATTTGACGAAATTCATTTGTACCTGTATCTTTCTTACGAATGATTGTCAACTTATGTTGGATCAACGGGTGATTCAAAACGGTAAACTTACCCATAATGGCCTCCTATTTTAAAAATAATACTTCGTTCATTATTTTAACAAATTATTAGATAAATGTTTCCTAAATCATACGAAAAAAGGCATGTTTTTCTACATGCCTTTTTATTTTTAATGAAAATGGTGGCCAGCAGCAGCTTTGTTTAAACGATTCATGTAAGCAGCACTAATTGCACCATGGTCAAAACCTTGGACATAAATGCGCTTAATCTTATCTTCACCATCAAAATATCTTAAAGCACCAAACAAATTATGAGCTGCCTTATCAATGGTCTTGCCTAGACTATATTTATTAGGACTATCGATCTTTTCAAGAACTTCATCCAAAGCAGCTACACCAGTCTCATCATCCCATTGGATTTTCGAAAAATCTTCTTCTTTATCAACAATTAAAACAGGAGCACTAGGAGCGTAATGACGATATTTCATACCAGGAGCCTTTGGCACACCCTTAGTCTGCGTAGTTCCCCTATTCATCAAAACTTCTTCTCCTAGAACTGCTGAAATCTCTTCAGGCGTAATTTCTCCAGGACGAAGAACTGTTGGCTTTTCAACGGACAAATCAACAATTGTTGATTCTAAACCAATCTCGGTTGGACCATTATCAATAATCCCCGCTATTTTTCCCTTTAAATCATGAAAAACATGTTCTGCAGTTGTTGGACTAGGCTTAGTGGAAGTATTAGCAGATGGACCAACAATTGGTTTTCCTAGTCCGCTAATTAAATCATGAGTCATGTCATCATTTGGACAGCGAAATGCTGCGGTTGGGAGACCACCAGTTACAGCATCTGGCAAAGTCCCCTCTTTGACAAAAAGAATAATAGTTAATGGACCAGGCCAAAAGTGCTTAATTAGCTTTTTAGCACGTTCTGGTACTTCACTAACATAGTTTTCCATCATTTGTTCATCAGACACAGTTACAATTAATGGATTATCACTTGGGCGGCCTTTAGCTGCATATACACTCTTAACAGCCTTTTCATTAGTTGCTAATGCCCCAAGCCCATATACGGTTTCAGTTGGAAAAGCTACTAATTCTCCTTTTCTCAACAGGGCAACTGCTTCAGGAATTTGTTCTTTATTGAAAATCTTCGTTTCCATTACTTCCTCCACCTTCCATGAACCATTCTTGGCTTACCTGCTAAGTCATCCTTAAATTCAATTTCAAAATCTGGTAATTCAGTCTCAAATAATTCTTTTAATTGCTCTTTTTCACTAAAACCGAACTCTAAGAAAAATTGTCCTTGAGGATTTAAATGTGACTGAACTTGCTTTGCAAATTTACGATAAAAATCTAGACCATCTTCTCCCCCATATAAGGCAGTATCAGGTTCGTTTTTTATAACATTTTTATCCATTAAGTTCTTTTCACTAGTCTTAATATAGGGTGGATTAGAAATAATCATGTCGAATTTTTCTAAGCCCACTAATACATTTGCCTTACGGGTTTTAACATCTAAATCATACTTTAAGAAATTTTCTTCGCTTTCACGTAAAGCGGAATCTGTAATATCACTTGCGTATAGATTCAAATTCTGAATCCCCTGTTTCTGAGCTTGCTTTACCAAGGCAACCATAATAGCTCCAGAACCAGTTCCTAAATCAAGGATCTTTTTACCAGATTCAATATTTTCAAGTGCCCATTTAACTAACTCTTCAGTTTCAAACCGAGGAATTAAAACTCCACGGTTAACTAAAATTTTGTAGCCATAAAACCAAGCGTATCCCAAAATATATTGCGGAGAAATTCCTCGACGCAATTTTTTCATATCTTTTAATGCTTGCTTTTCTTGTTCCGGAGTTAATTCATCATTAATGTGTAATTCAAATTCTGAAGGTGTATAGCCTAATCTTTCTCCCAGAACGTAATCAATATCCTCTGGACGAATTTCAGAATTATCATTTAACACAGTTTCTTTTATTTTTTTTAGACTTTTAGGCATTTTCTTCAGCCATCTTTTCTAATTGCTGAGTTTGGTAGTAAAGAACGAGTGCATTAATAATTTCATCCAACTCGCCGTTCATTATTCGATCAAGCTTGTTTAAAGTTAGACCAATTCTGTGATCAGTTACACGGTTTTGAGGATAGTTATAGGTTCTAATTCTTTCAGACCGATCTCCTGTACCAACAGATTCTTTTCTTTTAGCGTCATATTGATCACGATTTTGACTTTCATAGTAGTCATAAACACGTGATTTCAAAATTTGCATAGCCTTTTCACGGTTTTGTTGTTGACTACGTTGATCCTGCATAGCAACTACAATACCAGTAGGAAGGTGGGTCATACGTACGGCACTAGAAGTTTTGTTAATATGCTGTCCACCAGCACCAGATGAACGGTAAACATCTACACGAATATCTTTTGGATCTAAGTCGATGTCTACTTGTTCGTATTCGGGCATAACGGCTACAGTCGCAGTAGAAGTGTGAACACGGCCTTGAGATTCAGTTACTGGAACACGTTGCACACGATGAGCTCCGTTTTCATACTTTAATTTTGAGTAAACTTTATCACCTGTGATCATAACGGCAACGCGCTTATACCCACCTACTTCAGTCGGATCAGAATCAATTAAAGATACTTTCCAACCTTGAGTTTCTGCGTATTTTTCGTACATTCTAAGAAGATCACCTGCAAATAATGATGCTTCATCCCCACCGGCAGCTCCTCTAATTTCCATAATAATATCTTTATCGTCGTTAGGGTCTTTAGGAAGCATTAAGATCTTAATCTCATCTTCTAATTCAGCAACTTCTTTTTCTAATTCAGAATTTTCTTCCTTCGCCATCTCAACTAAGTCATTATCAGATTCAGTAGAAATAATTTCTTTATTATCATCAATTTCTTTAATATCTGACTTATATTTGCGATATTTTTGTACTACTTCACGCATATCGGCTTCTTCTTTAGAGATTTCCATATACCGCTTAGTATCGTTAATAACTTCGGGATCAGCCATCATTTCTTGAAGTTCTTCATAATGGGCAACTAATCCTTCCAATTGGGCCATCACTTTATCCATAATTATTATCCTTTCTTAATTCTCTTATCTTTTATCTTTGCTTATTAGGATGAAAATAGTGAAAACGACAAACGGGATAATAAGATTCATCTCCGCCAATTTGAACTTGTTCACCCTCATAAACAGGTTTTCCAGAATTAATTCGTAAATTCATTGTAGCCTTATGACCGCAATAGTGACAAATTGTCTTCATTTCTTCTACTTTATCAGCAAAAATCAACAAATTTTCGCTACCTTCAAACAAATGATTTTGAAAATCATTTTTCAGACCAAATGCCATTACAGGTATTTTTAATTCATCAACAATTTTGGCACATTCTAATACGTGGTGTCTTTTTAAAAACTGTGCCTCGTCAATTAAAACACAAGCCACCCTACCATTGCCAGACTCCACATCACTTTTATTCAATTCTGAAACATAATTAAATAAATCTAAATCTTCACTTATGGGTACAGCTTTACGATGTAAACCAATTCTAGAAGCTACGGTTCCTACTCCACTTCTATCGTCTACATTACTCGTCATTAAAGCAATTTTTCGTCCTTGTGCCTCATAATTATGGGCAACCTTTAGTATTTCAATCGACTTACCACTACTCATTGCACCATAGCGAAAAAACAACTGAGCCACTGCAAAATTCCTCCATTGTTAAGTTTATGTAACTTCACTAATATTGCCTTAATTAGTATAAAGTAAATTTAAAAATCGTGCAGGTAAAAATAAAAAGGTCGTCTTCATTTTCTCTATATGCTATAGTAAAATTTAGTTTTAAAGTGAGGGATAATAATATGAATTTAAAATCAGGCATCGCTAAGGTAGCTGGTAAATCATCTTACTGGTTTCTTCATAACGTATTAAAGGGCGGGACGAGTTTTCCTGGAAAATTTGCCATGAAAATTGATCCTGAAGTATTAAATTCATTAGCAAAAGGCTATGAGACAATCATTGTTACTGGAACTAATGGTAAAACAATGACAACCGCTTTAATCGTGGAAGCATTAAAGAAGAAATATGGTGATATTTTAACTAATCCATCAGGCTCAAATATGCAACAAGGAATTGTTACAGCATTTTTAGCTCACAAGAATAAAAGAGCAAAAAAGAAAATTGCTGTGCTAGAAGTAGATGAAGCAAATGTAAAAATGGTAACCAAGTTACTACATCCAAGCGTATTTGTTTTAACTAATATTTTCCGTGATCAGATGGATAGATACGGTGAAATTTATACTACCTACCAAAAGATTGTCGACGGAATTAAACTAGCTCCCGATGCAACTATTATCGCTAACGGAGATGCAAGTATTTTTTCATCCGTGGAATTACCTAATAAAAAAGTATTCTATGGCTTCAAACTTCCAGAGGACAAGCCTGAAAATGACTTCAAGGCTCCCGTAAATACTGATGGTGTTTTATGTCCTAAGTGCGATCATATCTTGCATTATCACGAACGTATTTATGCAAACTTAGGAGACTATTTCTGTCCTAATTGTGGCTACCATCGTCCAGAATTAACCTATAGTGTAAATCAAATTATTGATCAAACTCCAAATAGCTTAAAATTCAAAATGGGTGAAAAAGAGTACAGCATTGGTATCGGTGGTACCTATAATATCTATAATGCTCTAGCTGCTTATTCTGTAGCGCGTGAATTTGGTTTAAGTGAAGAAGAAGTAGCCCAAAGTTTTGCTGAAAACAAACGAATTTTTGGTCGCCAAGAATTGATTAATTATGCAGATAAGGAAATAGATCTCATCTTAGTTAAAAATCCAGTTGGGCTTGATGAGGTTCTCCATATGTTAAATACTGAAAAAGATAACTATTCTTTAGTTACTCTTTTAAATGCAAATCACGCAGACGGAATCGATACATCCTGGATCTGGGATGCAGACTATGAAGGTTTAAACAAAGATCAAATCAAAAAAGTAATAGTCGGTGGAAAACGTTGGCATGATATGGGATTCAGACTGGAAGTTTCAGGTTTTGAGCCGGGGTTAATGACAACTGCTACTAATAACGAAGCTTTGCTAGATGAAATTTCAAAATTACCAACTAAGAAAGTTTATATTTTAGCCACTTATACTGCTATGCTTTCACTTCGTAAAACAATGGGTGAAAAGAAAATTATTAAAGCAGGTATGTAACATAAAAGGGATAATGTCAATTGACATTATCCCTTTTTAATTTTTACAGACATTTTCTTTCAAAAACGTATCAACAATCTTTTCCCTCATTGCAAGAAAAATATGATTATGTCCGCTAGGATGGATTCGATTTGTTAAAACAATCATTGCGGTTTGATTAAGTCGATCAATTAGCATAAATGTTCCAGTAAAGCCAGTATGGTAAATCAATGGGTGTTGGTCAACAGGATCAAACCGTAAATCCCATCCCCAAGAACGAGGATGTACTTTCTTAGGAGTTTCAACTTGAAACAAATTAGCTAAGGTATCTTGCTGTAGAGGTAAAACGTCATTACGTAGCCCTAAATAAGCCTGGGTTATCTTTATTAAATCTTCCAGATTTGCAAATAAACCGGCAGACCCACAATCTTTTCCTAATACCCGAGCTTTAGGATCATGTACAATCCCTCGTAACATTTTTCCCTTTTCAGTTAAAGCGGTAGGAACGCACTCACTTGCCTTAGGATGAAAAGTTGTCTCTTTCAATTTAGCAGGTAAAATGATTTCCTGCATAATGATATCTTGCACAGGTAGCCCATAGATTTTCTCAAGAACTAATCCCAATAAAATAAAATTAGTATCGGCATATCGCATTTTTGTTTTAAATTCATCAGTAACAGGTAAACCAATGATCGCCTTCAATAAATCAGGTGCAGCTAATTCATCACGATTAGGAATCCATCCCCGAATTCCACTAGTATGGGTTAACAAATCACTAAGACGAATACGTTCATCTTTAAATTCAGGAATAAAATCTTTAAGAGGTTCTGTAAAATTAAGTTTTCCTTCTTCTTTCAGCTTCAAAAAAACATTAGTTGTTCCTAACACCTTAGTTAAACTAGCTAAGTCATAGAGAGCAAAAGGGCTAAGTTGCTCAACTTTAGGTATTAAACTAGCAAAGCCAACTGTTGAGGTAAATACTTGCTTTTTTTTAATAAAGGCATAATTTACTCCAGGAACAATCCGCTCACTAACCATACTTTCAACTAAATGTTGAGTCTTAAAAAATTCTATCATCCTTACCACCTGGATTATAAAATAAAACCGCCAGATCAGTGATCTGACGGTAACGTATTGAGATATTCGGGAAAAACATCCCTAGCTTGAAAGCCTTATATATCAATGTTTGCCGTCAATAAATGTAATTCTTGCACCGATTTTTGCACCCAATAGAAATATTTGCACCTAATTACTCATGAAGTTAGCTAGCTTATCTATTGCTTCTGTACTTTCATCTTCATAAACGTGGGTGTAAATATCTAGCGTTGTTTCTATTTTCTTGTGTCCTAGTCTCTTTTGTACTTCTTTAGGTGTTACACCAGCCCTAAATAATAATGATGCGTGGGTATGCCTAAAGCCGTGAATTCTAATAAACCTTAGATTATATTTCTTGCAAATACTCATATTCCATTCTCTGGGCTTAGAGGGATGAATATAAGAATTATTGCTATTTGAGAAAACTAGCTGGGCTTGATTATTCAGTGCATTAATTCCAATTTGAAATAGTTCTTTTAATTGGACTTGCTTCCATTCTCTCAAATAATTCATTGTTTGGCTATCCATATTTAGAACTCTAACACTATCTGCTGTTTTTGTTGTATCCACATATAGCCTATTCTTTAAGCCCATCTTTAAAGCCTTATTTATTGAAATAGTATTCTTGTGGAAGTCAATATCTTCCCAAGTTAAAGCTAGGATTTCTTCTTTTCTCATCCCTGAGTAAGCTAGAACTCTAAAGAATGTAAATATTTTTGTAGACTTAGATGCCTTACAATCATTTAAAAATTTTTCTAACTCTTCTTTATTATAATAGTCATCAAACTTCTTTTTAACTTGTCTTTTAACCTTAGGGCGTACAATCTTACGCATTGGGTTGCTGGCAAGTAATTCAAGGTTCACACCATAATCAAGCACATTATTTACATATCTAATGTAGCGTTTAAATGTTCTAGGGGCTTCTTGTCTCCATTTTTGGGCTACTTTCTGGCATTTAGCAACCGTTAATTTATCTACATATATATTGCTTAATACTGGTAAAATATGGTTATTGAATATGTTTGTTGTGGTTGCCAAAGTACTTTCTTCCACAGTGTCGGCATAAACTTTAACCCACATATCAAACAATTCTTTAAAGTGCATTCTCTTATGTTCAACGGGTCTATACTCCCCGCTGGCTATTTGCATTTTATATTTATAATACAGTTCTAGGGCTTGCTTTTCAGTAAGCCTTTTTTTGCGTATTAAAATTGATTTTCCATTCTCATCCTTACCAGCATACATAGAAAGCCTATATTGCTTCTTACCCGTTTTTGGTGTTGTATACTCTTCAATCTCTTTTATTCCCTTGATTTCATCGTTCATGTTAAATTTACCTTTCATCAATAAAAGGCGTACTGATTGGCTGATATTAAACATTTAACAAAAATTGTGGAAGTTATAGGAATAATTTAAATGATTAGTTATTAGTAAAGATGATTTAAATGGTCTTAGAATTGCGATATCAGCATTATTGAGGGAACTCATAAGTTACCACGTACGTTTACACTTCAAGGTATAGTCATAACTACGCTCATAGATTTTACCAGTGTACCTGAAGGTACGGTCGTTAATTCCTTAAAGGGATGCTATTTTATTTCATCACGCATATAAATTTTTCCATCTAAAGGGGCTGTAATAAGTATTACCATTCTTCCCACTTCATATGGTCTATTCCTCCATCACGTGGATTCAAAACGCTATTATCATCTATAAATTTTTGACGTTTAGATAGTAATTCTTTAGGAGAAGGAATAGATTGTCCTGTTTCACTTGTTTGTTTAGTGTTGTCTTGACTAAGTTTAAACAATTGTGCGTTTAGAGCTTCATCTAGTGCTTCTAATATATCCTTTTGACTAACTTCCATCGGCTTAGTTATTAACCATTTGACTGCTACTGAACCAAAGACAAAATCAAAATTTTTATAAAAAAAGCTCAAGTCGTTAAATCGCCACTGATCTAAAGAACCCACAAGCTTTGGAACTGTAGGTTTAATATAGCCTTTAGCAATAGAAATTAAATCTATATTCATTGCTATACTTGTTGCTACACAAATTTCATCAAGACTAAAAGCATTTTGATCTATGAGTATATTTTTGTAGGTACGGGGTAAAAACTCCATAATCTCATCTTTACTGTATGCACCTAATAAATATTTTTTTGATACATTGAAATATTTAATTAGGGTATTAATATCTTTTTCTTTTAATTGCCTCTGTCTCTTATACACATCTCCGAGCCCACGAGACCGAGGCTGATC
>CAMFQH010000010.1:0-19127 GCA_945980025.1 uncultured Lactobacillus sp. | reverse complement strand
GTGCCTCAATTTCATTAAGCCAAAGCGAAAGTGCGTCAACATCGTTGAGTCAAAGTGAGAGTCAATCGACTTCATTAAGCATGAGTGACTCAGTTTCTGTTTCAAATAGTGGCTCAACTTCGCTTAGTGAATCACCTGTAAATCCAAAACCTGATAATCCATCCGAATCAATTAGTATGAGTGAACAAATTTCGACAAGCTTAAGTGTATCCACTTCAATAAGTACTAGTATTTTGGATTCAATGAATGCAAGTACTTCTACAAGTCTTAGTGATAGTATTTCAACTACTATTAGTAATTCTTCATCCATCAATAGTAGTCATTCAATAGGAACGATATTCCCAGAAAATAATGAATCAGCGAATGGCTCTGGAGATATCTTTACTTCAGTAAGTTTGGACGTTAATAATAGTACAAATAATTCTGGACTTGAAAATACAGATGCTTCAGTTACTAATAATCGTATGGTGGTTGAGCTAACAGAAAAGAACTCAGTTGAAAATAGTGACAGTAATGGAAAAAATAATAAACTTCCACAAACCGGTACTACTAGTCAAATAACGACTGGATTACTTGGATTGGGATTATTATCATTAGAAGCAATCTTACTGTTAATTGCTAAGAAAAATAAGAATAGCCAAAACAAGTAATTAGTTTATATAAAAAGCGGCTTCTAAACTAAAATCCTAATTTAGGAGTTGCTTTTTTTCGTGAACTTGTAGGAAATTAAATCAGCCGAGAATATTTTTCATGAATGGAATTTTAGTTGACTAAAATAACGATTTTTAATGAGTGCAAATGTTATGGTATCATTAATTCATTACGACTATCATTAATTATATTAAATGATTATTTTTGTGGGAGGAATTATCATTGACAGTTCATATTACTAACCTTTATGGGCAAAGCTTTCAAAGTACTGCCCAAATTGCTCAAAATCAAATTGCCAAGATTGGGCGCGAACTTGGCTTTAATGAACTTGGGATCTATAGCTATAACTGGCCAGATGAACCATCAGTTGCTTTAGATACTCGATTTGATGGCATTATCGCTTCCGTATCTAATAATGATACAGTTATTTTTCAATCACCAACTTGGAATTCAATCGAGTGGGATCAAGCCTTCATTGATCACCTGGCTCCTTATAATGTTAAAAAAATTATTTTTATTCATGATATTATTCCACTAATGTTTGAATCAAACCGTTACTTATTGCCACAATTTATTGACTACTATAATAAAGCTGATTTAATTATTGCACCTTCTCAGCCAATGGTCGATTTCCTCCGTGCAAATGGTTTGACGGTGGAAAAAGTGGTGCTGCAGCATATGTGGGATCATTGTGCTAGCGTTGATTTTACGGTAACGCCACAAAATACAGGGGTAATTAATTTTGCTGGTAACCTTGAGAAGTTCCAATTGGTCGGTCATTGGCATTACCCGGATAATCCCTTATATGCCTTTGCTAAGGTGATTGATGTTGAACCGACAGATAATATTAAGTTTATGGGCTGGCAATCAGATCCTGTCTTACTGTCAAAACTCCGGCATAACGGTGGTTTTGGTTTAGTATGGTCAAATGAGCCATATTGGAAAAACTATATGCATCTTAACGCTAACCATAAACTAAGTACTTACTTGGCAGCTGGATTGCCCGTTATTGTTAATGAAAATATTGCAGAAAGCGAAACGATATTGCGCAAAGGCTTAGGAATTGTGGCTGATAATTTAGATGAAGCAATTGAAAAGGTACAAGGGATGGACGATCAGTCTTACAATGAAATGGTTCAGCGAGTAGATGACTTTGCACGCTTGATCCGGGAAGGGTACTTTGCTAAAAAAGCACTGACCGAAGCGGTTTTTAATTTATATTATTAATGAAAAGGTAGTATTATTGATTTATTAATATTAACAATAATTGATAGATAATGAGGAATGATCGTGATAGAGAAAACACAAGTAAAAAATTTAATCAATCGCGTTGGGATGATGCTGTTTATCCTAGCTGTTTACATCCTTGGTTGTACCGTTCCTGTGCCGTTAGCAAGGGTCTCAGCTACTTTTCGTCATGTATTAGCGCATACTTCAGTTGGAATTATGAGCTTTATGAGTGGCGGAAATTTTCAACGTCTATCCTTATTCATGGTTGGGTTAAATCCGTTAATGATTGCGATGCTAATTATCCAATTGTTAACAATGTTGCGACTTTTTTATTTTGATACTCTTTCGATGAACCAACTGATGAAGATTCAGCAGTGGTTAACTCTGGGGTTTGCTATTATTCAATCAACGGCTGTAACACTTGGCCTAAAGATTACTACGGGAACGCTGGATAGTTTAGCGGTTATCTTGATGCTTACTGCAGGAAGTATGTTCGTTGTTTGGCTAGGAAATATGAACATGAAATTTGGGATTGGGGGAACCATTACTTTAATTTTATTTAATATTATTTCTGGATCAATCCCGACTCTTTTGCGATCAATTAAAATGCTGGCTAAACAATCTTATGGTCCACTTTGGCTTTTTTTGGCAGCAATTGCTGGTTGTATCGTCTTAGTCTTTTGGGTATCTTTTAACCGCGCTTATTATCCTTTGAAAATGATTAATACCTCCATGAGTAGTCACGATCGTCCTATCATTTTACCGATTGGTTTAAACATGGGAGCAATGATGACTTATATGGTTGGAATGTCGCTTTTAATGGTACCCACCTTATTAGCTAATGTCTTAGGGCCAGGATCATTGTTCGCCAATCCTTATTTTAATATGGTGGTAAGTGGCATTTTAGCTTTTGTTCTATTCTACTTTTTTACCTTTGTCCAATTTGATCCCAAAGCACAGGCTAAAGCTATGCTACAGGGAAATAATTATATTTTAGGCGTTCGTCCTGGAGAACCAACGAGAAAATACTTACGCCAAATCCTCTTACATGTGTCCTTTTTAGGAGCGCTTTTGAATGCCATTCAGCTTAGTTTTGGTTTGTTGGGGGGACAAGTCTTAGGAAACTTTGCTGGTCTTGCGATTATTCCGATGAATATGATTATGATTGTAATGTTTATGCAGGGGATTAAAGACCAACTCTTGGTACTACTGTTCCCATTAAAATATGAAAAATTAATGAAAGAGGAATAAACTATGAACTACCTAGTCCCTGCATGGCATCGGTTGCTTGATGATTGGAGCTGGACTATCCCACGAATTGAGTTTGATGATGCTGTCAGTCACATTAAGACCTTTCAAGAAAATCAAGTGCCTTATTCATTAGTAATTACAGATTATCAGCCCCAGTTATCAACTAAGTTAAACCAATTAACCATTTCGCCATCGCAAATTTTAAATGTATTTGATTATTTACAAGGAGTTAATCATTTGGATAATCAAATAGTAACTTACCGTGATTTTAATTGGCCAGCGGATGCTCAGTTTGACTTTACCAGTTTCCGGATAGTAGTACTAGTAAAAGGGCAGCTTTATGCACGAATAACATTTGATACCCAAGGCAAGATTCTATGGGTTGATTATTTTGTACATGATAAGCATACGCGTCGCTTGTTGCTTGATAGTCGCGGATTCATTTCTCGTGAAGAGCTATTTAATGATCAGGATCAGCCAATACAACATATTTATTATGATGAGCATGGTTATTGGCGGATTAAGCATGACCTTAGTACTGGTCAAGTAGAAGTGAATAACTTGTTTGTAGATTTAACCAAGCACTTGCATTACGCTCATTTAAGTGCCTTGCTAACTGAAGTAATTCAAGACCATTTATTGAATCACTTTGATCATGACAATGACCATTTAGTCGTGACATTAGATGACCAAGCCAAAATTGAACCCGATAAGTATTTGCAGTATCAACCGCTTTTTTCACTTAGTTGTTGGCATCCTTATCAACAGAACTTAGCCAAAATTAATGATAAAAGTCATAATAACCTAGCTCTCTTAGCCGATAATGATGAAACTTATGAGCTCATTAAGAAGCAGACGGGGCTTGATGTACCGATCATTCCATTATTCCAGTCGCGCTTTAATCTGGGTCATAGTCAACGTTTAAGCCAAGAACGAATTGGCTTGTTTATTGAAAATATGACTGATGATGAAGCCCACCAAGCTGTTGAACTAATTTACCAACGGCTAGTTAAAAAGCCAGCTGCTGAGGCCCTAACTATTTTGACTTATAGTATTGAAAAAATGCAACTTGCCCAAAACTGTATTAACCAACTAAAAGAAAATCATCAAGGTGAATTCATTCTTGCTAGTGAAGCGCCTGATGAAGTTGAAGAAATTTTGACTGAGCAAACATCAATACCCAAGTTGGATATTGATGCACAAAGAATTACTACGCCGGCTGAAATTGGTCGGCAATTTGATTCGTTACGAATTGTTATTGACTGGGGACCAACCGTTGATGAGTTTTTACAAATTACTGCTATCAGCACTGGGATTCCTCAACTATGTCGGCAGTCAAATCGGCAAGTCAAGGATTACCAAAATGGGATTATTTGTCCAACTATTTCTGACATTAATCAAGGATTAGATTATTTTCTTGGTAATCTAAAACATTGGAATCAGTCTTTAGTTTACGATGTCCAGTTAATGAATCAATATTCTGCTGCTGAATTAATGACTAAATGGCAGACATTATTTAAAAAGTAAGGTGAGATGAGTGCAAGTTTTACAACTTGGTGCGGAAAATTGGGCTGATAAGTACCAGCTCCCAAGTGAAATCAAGTGGAATTATAACCAATATCCATTGAAAAAGATCAAACAATTTGACCTTATAATCATTACGCCGGGGACCAAATTAGCGGATCATTTATGGAGAAAGCTACAATGGCAAGTAGATCCTTATCGGGTCCTATATGATCCGCTTGCTGAAAAAGAACTTAGCCCAGTCGGACAGCATTTTTTGATTTGTCAAGAAGCACGGCAGATTGTTGAAGATCCCCAAGAATTGATTAATCAGTTGCCGGTTCGTTACTTTCCCGGACAGTCTGGAATGCGGATTCCGCCAACGAACATCCTGCTTAATTCAGTAGATAGTACCCTATTAGATGGTGGACATCTTTGTGTAACTGTCAATAGTGATCGTTGGGTAAAGATAGGAAATTACCGTCAACAGATCTATATCGATCCTAATCGCTTATTGAAATTTAATCTTGAATATAACCGAAAGGCAAACGTTAAAGTACGGTTACGATTTTTTATCCAAGAAGGGGGAGGCGATGGGAACTTAGCTAATAATTACCTCCTTGATTTCTCAGAGAATAATGAAGAACAGTTGCTTCCCCTTAAACCAGCAGATATGCGTCGTTTTACGAGTGCGAGTATTGAAGTAATGGGAAAAGGTCAAGTGACAATTGGAATGCTGCATTCCCGTTGGTCACGAGCTGGCAAAGGGGAATTCCTACCAGGCGGGAGACGCTTAATTGATCCAGCTACTGGAGCCGACATTGCTTATTATTTTAATCCTGGTGACTTACGCCCACCGCTACATGTCTATTTCTCAGGAGCAAGGAAACTAGAAGGATTTGAAGCTTACCCACTTTTCCGTCGTAACCATACGCCAACTTTATTGTTTACTGATCCGCGTTTAGCAGTGGGCCAGTTTTATACTGGTGAGGCGATTGAAAGTCAGATCAAGGCCACAATTATTGAGACATTAGATAAATTAGGCTTTAATCGGCAGCAATTGGTAATGAACGGGATCTCGATGGGAACGTACCCGGCAATTAAATTAGGTGCACAATTATCAGCCTATGCCATCAATGTTGCTAAACCGACTCTCAATTTAGGAAGAGTGGCAATGCGTGCCAGACTACAACGTCCTGATGAATTTGATACGATTTTTGACATTGATCGCCAGTTAGTATCCGAATTAACAACTACCCAATTAACGCAACTAGATACGGACTTTTGGAAGCTAATGGATCAGAACAATTTAACTAACACACGTTTTTACGTTGGCTATATGGCTAATGATGATTATGATGATTTAGCAGTACCACGGATGAAAGCTAATAAAGCAATCCAGCAAGTACCATTATTTGTCAATAAGGGCTTCCCTGGTCGCCATAATGATGATCCATCGGTAGTTTACTGGTTTGTTAGTAGGTTAGCGGAAATCAATCAAGCATTTGGGAGAGGAGACTAAGCATGCAGCAATATGTTAATCAAGGATATTGGGAACCAACAAGTGAATATTCAGCTGGTTCGCAAATAAAAATTAACGATGATGCTAGTGTTGAGTTTCATAATTCTCTCATGGCACCGGGAAAAACAATCATGAGTTGGAATTCTGTAAACTCATATCAGGCAACTAAATTGGTTCCACAGTTACCAATTCTCCGTAATAATCATAAATACCGTTTAAGCGTAAATGCAAAAGCCGAACCGATTTATTCATTAATTATTCGGTTAACCTTTTTTGACGCGCAAGAACACGAAATTGATCATGTCGAATTTCAGCAACGGTCAATTGAATTTGTTTATCCCCCCGAAGCTGTGCAGTATCGACTAGAATTGATTAATAATGGACTTACTGATTTAACTTTCCAACGGTTTGAAATTTGTGATGCCGATCTTCCAGTCAGCGTTCATGAGGATGTTTGGTTTCATGAACCAATAAATGAAGATGTAAAAGGAAAGCTTAATCTGCTTTTAATTGCTGACAATAAAAGGGTTCGCAAAACATATCCAGATTTAAAAAAGTATGAAGATTATAAAATGCAGCCGATTAGTGTTGCATGGCAATCATCAGCTGATGTAGTAGCGATTTTAAAGCAATGGTTGATTTCGAATCGAATCTATGATGCCAATGTTATTAGTACTAATCCGAAGTTAGATCAAGTAGTATTGGAGTTAAAGATGGAGCTTTCCACAATCAATGCGGTCATTACTAATCAGACTGATCCACACTCACAGATTGCCGATGTGATTTATCCATTACTGCCAGTTACTACTTGGAGTTCCTCAGTATTGGTTAATCCGGATTGGCCAATTATCTTTTCGGTTATTCAAGAAATAAATTCAAAAGAGGGATAAGATATGACGCACCCCAATTTTAGGTTACAAAAAGTAAAACATACCCTTGCTAAAGTAAATGCCCTGGCAAATGAAATGCGAGGGATGAGCGATGAAGATCTTAAACATCAAACTGTTCTCTTAAAAAAAGAATTAGCTAATGGTAAAACAGTTGATGATATCTTACCACGGGCATTTGCGACCATTCGGGAAGCGGACTACCGGATTTTAGGAATGTTTCCATATGATGTGCAAGTTATGGGGGCGATTGTCTTAAATCAAGGTAATATTGCGGAAATGAAAACTGGGGAAGGTAAAACTTTAACAGCGACAATGCCTCTTTACCTAAATGCGTTGACTGGTAAAGGAGCGATGCTATTAACACCTAATGGTTATCTTGCCCAACGTGATAAAGAGCAATTGCAGCCTGTCTATGAGTGGTTAGGATTAACGGTCAGTCTTGGTTTTGAACCTGATGACCAAGAAAAGAAGACAACGCCGGCGATTAAGCGGAGTTGGTATAATGCGGATATTACTTATACAACTGCTAGTAGTTTAGCATTTGACTACTTGTTTAATAATCTTGCTACCCGGCGCGAAGATCAATATTTACGACCATTTAACTATGTAATTATCGATGAAGTTGACGCAATTTTACTTGATGAAGCAACTTCGCCTTTTGTGGTCTCAAGTCGGCCAACTGTTCAATCAAACTTATATGGGCTTGCAGATGAGTTTGTTCATACTCTCCAGCCCAAGATTGACTATAAGTTAAATGAAGACCAAGATGCTGTTTGGCTAACCCTTCATGGTATCCGGCAGGCGCAAAGATTTTTCCGGGTTCCAGATTTATTTGTTAGCGAAACACGGGAAATTTACCGGCATATTGCATTAGCTTTAAGGGCTCATTTTATTATGAAAAATGGTCATGATTATTTGGTAAGTGAAGGAGAAGTAGTATTGCTGGACGAAGCTAATGGTCGTTTAAAAAGAGGGGTCAGAGTTAATACGGGGTTGCATCAAGCGATTGAAGCGAAGGAACATGTTGACTTAACCCCTAACCAGCAAGTAGCAGCCTCGATTACTTTTCCCAGTCTGTTTGGGCTGTTTAATAAGATCTCTGGAATGAGCGGGACCGCCAAAAGTGATGAACATGAATTTTTTGAAGTATATAAAATGCGGGTGATTCAAATTCCAACTCGTAAACCAGTGATTCGGCGTGACTATCCTGGGGAAATCTATGTAACTACTCGTCAAAAATTAATTCACGCGCTTGATGAGGCAATTGACCTTCATAAAGCTGGCCGTCCTATTTTGCTTGTAGCTGGGTCAGTGGAAAATTCTGAAATTATTTCTGAATTGTTATTAGACCGTGGGATTCCCCACAATGTCTTAAATGCGTTCAATGCTGCGCGAGAGGCTGCCATTGTTAAAGATGCTGGACAAAAAGGAGCAGTAACGGTTGCTACTAATATGGCTGGGCGAGGGACTGACATCAAACTTGGAGCCGGCGTCAAAGAATTAGGCGGCCTTGCAGTTATTGGTACTGAGATGTTGCCAACGCGAGTTAAATTACAACTTGCTGGGCGAGCAGGACGCCAGGGTGATCCAGGCTCAAGTAAATTTTATATTTCGCTAGAAGATAGCTACCTTGCGCAAAATAGTACCAAGAGATTTAAAAATTATTATCGACGTTTACAAAGGCGATCGACAAATAAAAGGCTAAAAAGTCCGCGCCTAAAGATGAGTATTACGATGTTGAAAGATCGGGTAGCAGCTAATCAGCAAATGTCACGAAGCAACGTTAATAAAAACGAGGCAGCCTTAAAAATTCAACGGCGTAATCTTTATCAGCTTCGTGACCAATTAATGGATAATCCACATTTAGAAAGAGTAGTAGGAAAGTGGTTGCATCGCGGGATTGCCTTATATTTAGCAACTAAGTCTCAATGGAACGCTCATGACCTTCAGCGGTTGATGAACCAGCATTTTACTTATGAAATTGTTAAATTACCAACCGATCTAGAATATACCACGGCTAATTTACAAACATACTTAGAACAATTTTGCCAAACTACCTTAAAAAAACATGCCAAAGTATTGATTAATAACCAGCAATTAAATCAGTTCTATCGGACGGCACTCCTCAATGCGCTTGATAGTAGTTGGATGGACCAGATGGATTACTTATCGAAATTAACAACAAGGGTTCAACCGTGGGGAAATACTCAACGTAATCCGAGTTTCTTATACCAAGAAAAGGCTTATCAGGCTTTTGAAAAGATGTTTGATCACGCAGCTCAAAGGACAGTGGATAATTTGATGCTGAGTACCATTAGCTTAAATGATGATAATAACTTGGTTGTCCATTTTAATTAACGGAGGGACAAGATGACTGTATATAATATTAATTTAGGAATTGGCTGGGCTAGTAGCGGTGTAGAGTATGCTCAAGCTTATCGTGCTCAAGCCTTTCGTCAAGCTAAAGTTCCTGCTAAATTTATCTTCTCAGATTTAATTTTAGGAAATAATATCGCTGACTTAACGGAAAATATTGGTTTTGACGATCGACAGATTATCTGGCTATACAATTTTTTTACCGATATTAAAATTGCACCATCAACTTATCTGCTATCTTCATTTTTAGAGCAAGAACAATTAATGCAACGAAACTTTAAATTACAAGCTGATTCAGGGAATAAAGAAATTCGATATCAATCAGATCAAGAAGCAGTAACAATTATTCCCCGTTATAATGATCGAGATAAGCAGACTATTGATCAAGTGAGTTATGTTGCCAATAATCTCCTTATTAAACGAGATTTCTATTCTTATACAAAATATGCAACGGAATATTATAGTGGGGATGCTCAAGATAATCACGTTGTTTTTCGGGAATTTTATAATGAAGATGGTTCAATTGCTTATACTCAGCATCTCGATAGTAATAAGCAGGAACTATTTGAATTTCCTCAACAATATTTCTACACAAAGACAGACTTATATCGCGAAATGTTACGGCAACTAGATTTTAAGGCGGATGATACCATTATTTTGGATCGAATGGATGAAGATAAACAACTCATCAATGGACCGCTGATTTTTGCCCATCATGGACAAGCTAAGTTATTTGTGGCCGTGCATGCCGATCATTACGATAAGCATTATACAAATGATCATCAGGTATTATGGAATAACTTTTACGAATACCAGTTTACCCACTACGATGACGTTGATTGTTTTATCGTAGCAACTGACCAACAGCAACAATTATTAGGTAAGCAGTTAAAACACTATTATCATGCCCAACCTGAAATTATGACAATTCCAGTTGGAAGCTTGGATAAATTAGTTAAACCAACTGAGCAACGGAAACCACACTCGTTAATTACAGCTTCACGGCTAGCAAATGAAAAACACATTGACTGGTTAGTATCAGCAGTAGTTGCTGCGCGAAAAGTGATTCCTGATGTAACACTTGATATTTATGGCGCGGGAAGCCAAGCTGGTCGATTGCAAGAGTTAATAACAAAGAATCATGCGGATGATTATATTAAGTTAATGGGCCAGCACGATCTAAGTCAAGTTTATCAACAATATGAGACTTATATTGCTGGATCAACTAGTGAAGGCTTTGGCTTGAGTTTATTGGAAGCAGTTGGTTCAGGACTCTCAATGATTGGTTTTGATGTTCCTTATGGGAATCAAACCTTTATTGATGACCAGCAAAATGGTTACCTATTGCCATATGAAGAAGACTGGAACAATGATAAAAAGGAAAAGGTTTTAGCTGATGCAATTATTAAAACCTTTAGTACTGCTGACTTGACTAAATTCCATGAACATTCTTATGCACTGGCTGAACCTTACTTAACGACAAATGTTGCTGAGCAATGGCAGCATCTATTAAAGGAGGAAACGCATGCTTAACTTATTTGATAATTTTGATCAAGCTTCATTTGATTTGCTCCGTTCTCAACGCTCGGCACAAATTAAGATTCCGACAGTTGTGATCAATGATGATGGCTTTCTTCCTGCTGAAGTTGAATCTCCCATTAAATTTTTGGGCCAATATAATAAGAATCGGTCACCCTTATATTTTGACCAGATACCAGTGCCAAAGTATTGGCGAATTTTAAGTACTGCGTCCCAAGGGGAGATTTACGATTTAGATCAAAAAAGAGCTGATATCTTCTATCACTCAACCGATAATTCGCGGCAAGTTAAGGAAGTACGGTGGTTGGACCGTTACGGAAAAATTAACTGGGTTGACCACTATAACTGCAATGGCTATCATTTTGCGACAACTTTTTACGAAAATGGCCAACCGACTTGGCGTAAGTACTATGATAAGCATCAAGAAGTTTTTTTAACATGGAATTTACGTGTAGGCGGCCTTTTTCTTACAGAGGATGGCCGGAAACGTTACTTTACTTCGTGGATTGAGTTTGTAAAGTATTATCTGATGTCCCGCCATTTTAAGCTTGATCACGTTTTCTATAATACTTTGAATCAAGGATTAAATGTGACAATGGCTTTACCTGATAATGGAACAGATACGCTCTTTTGGCATGAACCACTGACAGGTGACGAACTTCCTGGTAATATGCAGTTTTTAATGGAACATTCAACAAGAACGAAGCATATTATTTTTCAGCGTTATGCGGATTGGCAACGAATGAAATCAGTGCTAACGGATAATGAATATGTTGATTTTAGTTATTTGGGGACGATTTATCCGCATCCCCGGGGAAATCAATTGCGGCCAGAAGCACTTATCTTTACTAATTCTGACGAAATTGTTGAATTGACGACTTTAGTTAAACAATTACCGCAAGTAAAATTTCATATTGCCGCGGTTACGGAAATGTCAGAAAAGCTACTTTCCTATCAACAATATTCTAATGTAGAACTTTATCCTAATGTTAGTCGACAACGGGTTAAGCAACTAATTGCCGATTGTGACATTTACCTTGATATAAATCGGCAAAATGAAATCTTGGATGCTGTGCGCGGAGCCTTTGAACAAAATATGCTAATTCTTGGCTTTGACGAAACTTTGCATGAGGCACAATTTGTTGCCCCACAAAATGTTTTTAAGGTCACGGAGGCTAAGCAGATGGGTGAACGGATCTTGAATGCTTTGCTAAAGCCAGCCTTGATGAAAGAATTGATTGATACGCAGCGAAAACTAGCTAGTGAGGTTAGTGTTCAAGATTATCGTGACCAGATAGGAGCGTTAAAACATGACTAAAAAAGATGAGAATCATCCGAAACCGTCATTAGCCCAACAAGATGCATTAAAGCGCTTAGATCAAGTAGAAGAAGAAAAGCGAAAACCTTATAAAAAGAAAAAAGAACCTGTAAGTTTTCGCTCAATCATAATGACATTGCTCTTGATTTTGATATTGGGTTTAATGATCGGCAATTATTTTGTTCATTAATTAATTCTAAAAATTGCTGAAGTTATTAAGACTGGAGAGTAGTATCTCTGGTCTTTTTTAGCATTGCAATTAGGAGAGAGAATTGATATATAATAGTTAGTTATTTTACAATGGTTACAAGTTAAAGGAGTAGAACTAGGATGAAAGTAATAGCGTTAAGTGGGGATTATGGTTATCTAAACCAAATTGAGACAACGATTAAATCGATTATAGTTCATAACCATGATGTCAAAATCTACGTGATTAATCCAGATATTCCGCATGAGTGGTTTGTTAATTTGAATCGCTACTTACACCAGATCAATAGCTGTGTTATTGATGCGAAAGTAGATCCGGATCGTTTGAAAAATATGCATCCCTCTTTTGAACATATCGATTCTTCAGCATTCGGGAGATTTTTAATTCCAGAATTAGTACAAGAAGATAAAGTTCTTTATTTAGATAGTGATCTAATTGTTACTAGCAATCTTGATGACCTTTTCGATACTGACTTTGGGGATAAGTTATTAATGGCTGTAAGGGATTATAATCAGATTGTTTTTTTTAACTCCGGGGTAATGCTGATTAATAACCGTAAATGGAAAGAAAATCAGGTAACGGATTCATTAATCAAGATGAGCGAGAATCGTAAGCTTTCAAATGGTGATCAAACCGTTATTAATGAGCTCTTTCAAGGTCAAATTGGTGAATTAGATTTAACTTATAATTATCAAATTGGTTTTGAAAAGGATGCTTTCTGGAATAATTTAGATCAACCGTTAATGCGTTTAGACAAAGTAACGAATCCGAAAATTATTCATTATGTTACTCCAGACAAACCATTTAATTTAGTTTCTGTAAATAGTTTACGAGATAAATGGTGGCATTATCGAAATTTAGAATGGTCTGAGATTATTTCTACGTACGGTAACTTCAAGAAAAATGAAATTAAGGATCTTTCTTTTGATGGGGAAGCTTTGATTTTTACAAGGGTAGCAGAAACAGAAAATATTGAAGAACTAATTCAAAAAATGCCTAATATAAGGTTTAATATAGCTGCTTATACTGGGATGGCCTTTCTTTTGTTGAAATTAACACAATATGATAATGTTAGGCTTTTCCCGACTATTATCGGAAAAACATTGGATAAAGAAATAAATGAAGCAGATGTTTACTTAGACATTAATTATGGTCCTAACGCTAATGAAATTGTTGAAAGAATTGTTCAAAAGAATATTCCGATTTTTGCTTTTGAACAAACTAAATCGCCTGACTTGAACTACGATAATTATCAAGTGTTTCACGATGATCAAGTTGACGAGATGGCAACGGCGATCAATAATACAATCAAAACTAATCCAAAATTTAATATTGAAGTTAAAGATGTTAGTGAATCATTAGACTTAATTTTAGAAAATAGGAAGTCTGTGGTTCGCTTTGGAGATGGGGAATTCGACTTAATTAGGGGTGATTCTATTCCCTATCAAAATTATGAACCAGACCTGGTTGAAAAATTGAAAAAGATTATTTTACGCGGAAACTTTAATAATACGTTAGTCTGTTTACCAGATGTATTTAAAGATTTGAATCGTTACAATCATTATGCGGAAGAATTTTATAAATCTAGCTTTTTCCCTAAAAATGATCATTTCTTGAAAGAGATTGCGCAGACTAATAACTGGTATGGGTCGACCTTTATCTCGCGTCCCTACATTGACTTGGTTGATAAAAGTAAGAGTGCCGCGACTTTTACAAAATTAAAACAGCTTTGGCAAGGACAAGACCTGTTGATTATTGAAGGAGCCTTGACCAGGTCCGGAGTAGGTAACGATCTCTTTGCCAATGCGAAGTCGATTAAACGAATTCTTTGCCCTACTAAAGATTCATACCAGCAAATCGATCAAATTGAGCAGGCAATTAGGGCTAATGCAGAGAATCGGTTGATCTTATTAATGCTTGGACCTACAGCAAAGGTAATTGTTGATGACTTACAGGACCTAAGTAACCAAATGATTGATATTGGTCATATTGATTCTGAGTATGAATGGTTCAAAATGGGGGCGACGCATAAAGTTAAATTAGCAAATAAGCATACCGCCGAATTTAATTACGATGAGGATATCGCTGCCGTTCATGATCAGGCTTATCAAAACGAGATTGTAGCAAGGATTGAATAAAATGAAAACAATAGCATTAAGTGTAGATTATCGCTGGATTGACCAGGCCGAGACCACGCTAAAGTCAATCTATACCCATAATAAAAATGTAAAAACATATGTCATTAATCATGATATTCCCCATGAGTGGTTTGTGAATATTAATCGTTATCTTGATGTTCGAGATTCTCAAATTATTGATCGCAAAATTGATGGGGAAAGATTCAAGGATATGCCGATGCCAGAAGCGCGAATTTCTAAGATGGTATACGGTAAATTTTTGATTCCTGAGCTAATCCCAGAAGATCAAGTTTTATATTTAGATAGTGACGTCATTGTTGATAAAAATTTAAACCAGTTATTTGCAACAAAAATTAATGACCGTCCCCTTTATACGGTCGTAGATTACTTTAATCCTTCTCAGTTTAATTCTGGTGTACTCTTAATTAACAATGCTTTTTGGCGAAACAATAATATTGGTAATCAGTTACTGAAATTAGGTCATGATTATAACCTCAATAATACGCAGGTAATTATGAATGAGGGGTTTGCACAAAATTACGGCAAGCTTGATCCATGTTTTAATTTTCAAATTGGTTATGAAAGAAAAAGCTATTGGAATGATAAAAGCAGTTTTTATGCCTATTTTGATAAAGTCACAGATCCTGCTATCATTCATTACACTGAAAAAGATAAGCCCTTTAATGTTGAAAAGACGGTTGAGTTGCGGGAAAAATGGTGGTACTACCATAATCTCGAATGGTCGACAATCGCTGCTAATAAGATTGAAGCAACCGAACAAAATAGTTTTGCGGCGGAAGCTTTTCTTTTTACTAACGTGGCCGAAACACAGAACCTTGAAGCGCTCATTGAGAAGTTGCCTAATGTGCATTTCAATATTGCTGCCTATACCCCAGTTAATTTTTTGTTAAGTCACCTGTCTCAGTATGATAACGTGACAGTATACCCAAGTGTGACAGCAAGGAAACTAGTGGAATTAATTAATACTTGCGAAGTATATCTTGATATTAACTTTGGGGAGAAAGAAAAATACATCATTGACCGGATCATGAAAAGGGGAGTCCCAATTTTTGCCTTTGAGGCTTCAAAATCAGCCCAGCTAAACTATAACAATTATCATCTATTTAAGAATTCACAAATTGATGAAATGACAAAAACAATCCTTTCTTCATTTAGCAAGCAAAATACTTATCCCATTCCAAGGCTCTTCGATATCCACGTAAGAAGTGTTGATGAATCATTAAACCGCATTTTGCGTGAACGAAAATCAATAATTCGGTTGGGCGATGGCGAATTTACTTTGATTAATGGTCAGGGTATTGATTATCAACCTTATAATCAAAAACTAGCCCAACAGTTAAAACAGATCCTTCTTAATGGAAGTAATAAAAAGTATGATGTTTGTTTACCAGATGTATTTGACGGGCTTCAAGCGTATGGACAATATGCTAAAGATTTTTACGAAACTAATTTCTTCCGTCATAATCAACAAATTTTAGCAAATGTGGCAAAAACAGCTAATATATATAGTAATACTTTTGTTTCGCGTCCTTACATTAATTACCGTGATAAAAGTAATAGTGCCGGCTGGTTTAAGAGGCTAAAACAAATTTGGCAAGGTCGGGACCTTTTGATTGTCGAAGGAGCCTTGACTAGGTCTGGCGTTGGTAATGACCTCTTTGCTGATGCGAAGTCAGTTAAGCGAATTCTTTGTCCATCGAAAGATTCGTACCAGCAAATCGACCAAATTAAGCAGGTAATTAGGGATAATGCAGAGAATCGGTTGATCTTATTAATGCTTGGACCTACAGCAAAGGTAATTGTTGATGACTTACAGGACCTAAGTAACCAAATGATTGATATTGGTCATATTGATTCGGAGTATGAATGGTTCAAAATGGGAGCTACCTATAAAGTTAAGTTAGACAATAAGCATACCGCCGAATTTAATTTTGATGAAGACATTTCGGCCGTTCATGATCAGACCTATCAGAATGAGATTGTAGCAAGGATTATAGGTGAAGAATAAGTAAGTAGAAGTTGAGGAGGCTGGGAGAAAACAAAAGTTTTCTCTCAGCCTCAACTACTTTTATGAACAATAGAAAGATAACGTGGAACTAGCTTCGCGTCGCTACAAGGCTCGAGTCTAAGTACGAACGATAATCAGCCCGTGCCGTGCTAATCATCGTCCTAGCTTAGCCAATCGCCTTGTCGAGGAGGTTATTTCCCACCCTCTTTTTTATTATGTAAGTGTTGAATTATTAGAAGATAAAAAATAAATTATGTTATAATAAAGCCTTTTATTTTCGCTATTGGTAGGTGTAAAATATTTACTAGCAACAAAATTGCTTATCAGTAGATTGAGGCAACTGGTGGGGCAGGGAGGTAGAGTATATGTCTAAACGTAAAAATGAACAAGAAGATAAAAGTAAAGTAAAATTATATAAAACTAAACATGGATGGTTTAGTGCATTAACACGTTTCTTTAAATTATTTTCTTTTAGTTCAAAGAAAGAAGTTAAGGCAACTGATTTTAATGATTTAGACTCATTAAAGAATATGCATACTTCTGACACGGCGGATGTCTATAAAAAAGTAGCCGCAACTATGGCAACTTTACTGGGCGCAGGCGTTATTGGTACTACCAGTCCAACTGAAGCTCATGCGGCTACTACTACCGTTGACCAAAGTTCTCAAGTAATCGGCTCGGGCTCAACGTCAAGTAGTACATCGACTAGTCAATCGAAGACTTCTACAAGTGAATCAACAACTAGTACCTCAAATGTTAGTTCTGGTTCAACATCAAGTAGTACCTCAACCAGCGAATCAAATATTTCTACAAGTGAATCGACAACTAGTAATTCAAATGTTAGCTCTGGTTCAATATCGACCAGCACTTCCGCTGCATCCTCACAATCAGCTTCAACTAGTACTAGTTTAACTTCATCTAGTATGAGTGGTTCGCTTGCTAATAGTGAGACTTCATCATCTTTTAATGATGATTTTGAAACATTTACAAAGGAAGCTTCTAATAATACTGCTACTACTGCATTTTCTGCAAACCAAAGTCTTTCATTACGGATACCGACTGAGAATATTAGAACGATTGCATTATTTAATTCCAGTTTTATTCAAACGAACGCAACTGAAGAAGAAGGTACTGCTAATGTAAGTACTGCCGATGAGTTTATTAATGCTATTAAAGATAGTAATATTAGTACTATCAAATTAACGGCTAATATTGATTTAGGAAATTTAGGTAAAGGGGATTATGAAATTCCGCCACATAGTTTTACGATTGATGGAAGTAATGGAAATGATAAGTATGAACTAAATATTGGATATAGAAGTATTTGGCTTAATAATACTACTTCAAAGCAATATAAGACGATCATTAAATCTGTAAAACTTTACACTGCAGATCAAGGTGGATTTATCATACCTTGGGGTGGTGCTCATACATTAATTTATGATAATGTAGATGCTACAGGCGGAACTGCTGTTAAGGCTAATTTCGCTACTGATTTAGAGGTATTTGAAATTCGTGGAAATACGACTATCAATGGTGTAAATTCATATCAGTATAATGGGAACACTTATACAACTGGAACAGGTTATACAACTGGAACAGGTCGTACAGCTTATACAACTTTAATTTGTGGCGGAAATAATTTAAAAATTGATAATGGTGCGAGTCTAACTATTAATAATAGTATTACGCCATTTGATATTACTATACTAGGTAATAATAACGAGCATGTTGTATCTGTTGGTAATAATGCTAATTTGACAATAAATAATACTTATAACTATAGAGGCAAAAAGCCATGGTATAATGTGGCAAATATTGCGTTAAGTAATGGAAATGCTAGTTTTATTGCTGGAGAAAACTCAAATATTAATTTGAATACTAGTGGTACAAATATTTTCTTCTTCAACGGCGCCAATAATACTGCTACCTTTAGTCAAGGAACAAATGCTACATTATCAGGTAACCGTAATTTCGGCTTTGGTGGTTCCAAAAGTACTATTAATAATACTATTAATATTAATGATCCAGCTCATTTAACCTTAAATACGACAACTGGTACAACCTTCTCTACGTATTATCGTTCATGGCCTTACAATCCTTCTGCTACGGTAATTGCTAAGAATACAAATGTTGTTGTAACAAAGAATGGAGTAATTACCGAATCAAATTACTTTGGAAATAATCAAAGTACCGTTGAAGGAACAAGCTATACTACCGGAACTATAACTGATGAACAAAAAGATGAAAATACATCAGTTAAGAACGTAATGGATGATATTAATAAGAGTGGTACTACTAAAGTTGAATATAATGGTAAAACTATTCATTCAGAAAGTATAAGTGCATCAGCAAGTACTTCTGCATCAATTGACGGAAGTATTTCAGGTAGTACTAGTCACTCAACTGAAATATCAATAAGTGAAAGTCGAATCGGTTCCGCATCGTTAAGCGAGAGTGTATCGAATTCAA
>CAMFQH010000009.1:0-19135 GCA_945980025.1 uncultured Lactobacillus sp. | reverse complement strand
TCTCTTGAACCTACGTCAATTAAATCATTTTGAATCGTTGGCGCAATAATTGCCGGATTGTCAATAACGATAAATTCTGGCTTTGACATGTATTTTCTTAAAAAGTTTTCGAGCTTAACAGGGATCGTGGCCGAAAATGCACCTAAGACTGCTTTTTTATCCAACTTAGACATAATTTCATCCATTTGACTTAAAAAGCCCATATCTAAAGTCATATCAGCTTCATCGATAATAAAAGCTTTTACATTCTCCAAGTTAATAAACTTTTTGGATGCAAAATCATGTAAACGACCAGGGGTTGCAATAATTAATTGTGGAGCTCTACTTTCAGCCTTTTCAATTTGGCGATTACGGTCATTTCCGCCGCCTAAATATTCAATTGAAATATTTAAACCACTAGCATCCCTTAACTGACGCGCAACTTTATACAATTGATTAGCCAATTCACGACTCGGTGCAGTAACAATTGCTTGTGTTACAGGTGCGCTCTCATCAATCATATTCAAAATTGGAATCAAATAAGCATGCGTCTTTCCAGATCCCGTTGCAGCCTGCACTACAACATTCTTTTTATTTAAAAGTGCTGGAATAACCGAAGACTGTACTTTAGTCGGTTTCTTAAAATTAATTTTTTCTAATCCGGCTTGTAATTCCGGCCGGATTTTTTCATTTTGAAATATACTACTTGTTTGTGCCATGTTCTTCTTTATACTTCTTTGTTACTTCTACTACTTCATTAAAGACTTGTTTTACTTCATCCATGTCTTTTGCATTAGCTCCAGATGCTAGGGCATGACCTCCACCATCGTGCTGTTCAGCTAAATGGTTAATAACAGGTCCCTTTGAACGATAATGAACACGGAAAGTTCCATCTGGCTTTTCTACAAATACATTCCAAGCTAAAACATCTTTAATTCGACCAGGAGTTGAAACAGCAACATTTGCTTGATCGTCAGTTAACCCCATCTTCTTCAAATCATCTTGCATCAAAATTGTATAAGCAGCCCCAACTGGATCAATCTCCATCTTATCCATTGCTAAAGCTTGTAATTTTGCTTCATCAAAAGTAACATCCGCAATTTCTCTAGCAATATCGGTAATATTAATTCCAGTTTTAGTTAATTCAGCTGCAACATCAAAAGTATGAGCTGAAGTTTCAGGATACATAAATCTTCCAGTATCACCTACAATACCTGCATATAAAGCTGCTGCAACTTCCTTAGTGATTGGTAAGTTTTCTGCCTTTAAAAAATCAAAAATAATTTCAGAAGCAGCTGGTGCATCTGGATCAACGTAACTCATATCTGCGTATGGATCTACATCTGGGTGGTGGTCAATCTTAATTAAAAGATCACCCTTGTCATAATTTTTGTTAGAAATACGAGGAGTGTTTGCAGTATCGGTTGTAATAACTAAAGCACCCTTGTAGTCTTCTGGCTTAACCTCGTCCATCTTGTTAATCCAGATTAAGTCACCTTCATCATTTTCACCAGCACAAAGGATCTTTTTATCAGGGAAAGCTAGTCTCAAAGATCTAGCCAAACCAGCTTGAGAACCAATTGCGTCTGGATCTGGGCTAGTATGACGGTGCAAAATAATTGTTGGATATTCTTTTATCTTTTCATAAATTTCATCAAAAGTTGCCATTAATTCTCTCTCCTAAATTTTTCTTTTTATTTTATCATTACTCATTATCAAAAATTTCTAGCGATATATTCTCAACGGGATGCTCTTCAAAATCAGTGACCGTAAGGCCTAAAAGCCGGATTCCAGTTGAAAGCATGCTTTTTTCTGTTGCAAACAAAGCACGCCCAGTATCGTAGATAACAATTTTATCATTAGTGCCCTGCTTTAGCTTCCTTCTTTTAGTAATTGTCTTAAAATTAGCATCGCGTACTTTTAAGACAACGCAGTTTGCAAGAAAGTGGCGCTCCTTTAAGCTTTTTTCAAGTTCTCTACTATAAGAACGTAATTTTGTTAAGGCAGTATTTTCATCAAATAGATTTTGATTAAAAGTACGTTCAATACCGATTGACTTTCGATTTCTTTCTGAATCAGTCACGACACTTCTTAAGTCAATACCATGGGCATGCTGAGCCATAAGATAACCCATTCGATTAAATTTTTTAATTAAAATATCGGTTGGAATTTTTCTTAGATCGGCTCCGGTATAAACCCCCATTTCTGTCAATTTTTCTTGGGTCTTTGGTCCAATACCAGGGAAGTTCTTTATTGGTTGTTTGGCCAAAAAATCGCGAGCACCTTCTGGTTTAATTACAGTTCTCCCAAAAGGCTTGGCATATTCTGAGCCCATCTTAGCTAAAAACTTGTTATAAGAGACACCAAATGAACTAGTCAAACCAATTCTTTGATAGATTCGTTCCTGAAGTAAAGCAGCAATACGAACTGGATCGGTTAAATTAAGCTTATTTTCAGTAACATCTAAATATGCTTCATCTAACGCAACAGATTCTACCCGATCAGTTATCTTATGCATCAATTGATGAATTTCAGCTGATACAGCACGATATTTTTCAAAATTTGGTTGAATAATTACCAACTTCTCTGCTGGTATTAATCTTACCGCCTTGGCCGTCGGCATCGCTGAATGAGCTCCATAACGCCGGGCAATATAATTTGCTGTCGCTACAACACCATGGCCCTTATTTTTCTTCGGATCTCCACCAATTAAGACAGCTTTATTTCTAATTGATGGATTATCCCGCATTTCTACTGAAGCATAGAAGGCATCCATATCAATATGAATAATCTTACGGCTCGTATTGTTTTTAGGCAGTAAATCCATTAACGGTAAATCCAGTGCTCGCTATCTTTTTCAAAAATATGATTACTTGATTCCGTACCGAACTTACCACTTGGATATTGTTCAAGCTGCTTAACATCTTTATTTTCATCTTGCCAAGCATCTTCAACTGCATCAACGAACTTCCAATATTGCTTCAATTCTGACCAGTGAGTAAAGTTAGTTCTATCTGCTACAAACACATCGTGAAGCAATCGTTCGTAGCCATCTGGAACTTGCTCCATTTCTTCCTTAGAAAACTTATAGCTAAGGTTTTCTCTTCTTAACCCCTCAGAGGTAATCTTCTTTCCATTAATTGTGAAATAAATTTCACTAATTGGATCAATAATAATTGAGATATTATTTGAATGTGCGCTACCGTATAAATTATTCATATGGTGAAGAACAATATCAATGCGAGAAACCTTATCTTTCATTTTCTTACCAGTTCTAAAGTAAATTGGCACATCAGCTACTGGGCCCTTTTTGAATTTAACTTCACCAGCTACAAATGTTTCTACTTTAGAATCTGGTGCAACTTGATCTGCTTTTAAATACTCTACTTCATTATCATCAGCTAAATATTGTCCTCGTGAGAAATGCTTTTTAACCATTTCTGGAGTTGGAATTACTAGGCTATCTAATAATTCTTGTTTAGCTTGGTGAATATGGTCTGAATCAAGTCCTTTGGGCTCAGGCATAGCTAAAAGTGTAATAATTTGGAAAATATGGTTTTGAACCATATCACGTAAAGCACCAGATGTTTCGTAGTAACCACCACGAGTTCCTACTCCTAGACTTTCTGCTAAAGTTACTTGCATATTTGCGATATAGTCATTATTCCAGATATTCTTAACAATTGGATTAGTCATTCTTAGCGGCATAATATTTTGAACCATTTCTTTTCCAAGATAGTGGTCAATTCGATATACCGACTCTTCATCAAAACTTTCGCCAATTTCTCGGTTTAACTTTTCTGCTGAAGCTAAATCATGACCAAATGGCTTTTCAATTACTAAACGGTTAAAGCCGCTACCAAGCAATTTTTGATCATTAATGTGAGTAGCAATTGTACCAAAAAATCTTGGTGCCATAGCCATGTAGAAAATTCGATTTCCTTCTGCTTGATATTTTTCATCAAGTTTAGCTGCTAATTCCTTTAAGGCAATGTAGTGGCCAATATCAGTTACATCGTGAGACTGGTAATAAAAATGTGAAGCGAATTCTTTTGCTTCTTTTTCATCAAAGTTGTCACAGCTTTCTTTAACTGCTTCAACTACTTGTTCTTGCAAATATTCATGGCTCCAAGGTCTTCTAGCTGTACCAATTACAGCAAAATGATCATGAATTAAACCTTTTTGATACAAATTAAATAAAGCTGGATAAAGCTTTCTATGGGCTAAATCTCCGGAGCCGCCAAAAATAATCATAACAACTGGAATATTTTTCATTCTAACTACCTACCTATTAAAATTAACTTTGCCAATTCTATTTTACAATACTAGTCATGACAATAAAAAAATAAAAAACGTCCTTGCGGACGTTTTTTATTTATCTTCTGAATTAGTGTTTTCAGTTGTATCAGTAGCTTTTTCTTCTGGCTTACTGTCTTTTTCAACAGTCTTTTCTTCAGTTTCAACTTTTTCTTCTTTAGCTTCATTAGCCTTAAGGTCTTGTGCAGGAGCTGCAGCAGTTGGAAGAACACGACGAATAGCCATTCTTTCAAATGTTAAAAAGATTCCGTCTGCATCAATAACGACAGTCTTATCACTATCATTAATTGAATCAACTTTACCATGAAGACCATCAACCATAATTACTTGGTCGCCCTTCTTAAGTTCAGACATCATCTTCATACGTTCTTGTTGTTGCTTCTTTTGTGGCTTGATCATTGAGAAATAGAAGAAAACAAAAATTGCAATCATTGCAATGATCATAAAAATATTATTCATACCAGCAGCACTTTGTGCTAAGAAAAATGTATTCAAAGTATTACACCTCATTATTTTTATTAATTAACTTTCAAGTAATAATTATACCGTATTTTTAGCTTAACTAAAAACTTACTTTTCATCTTTTGGTGGATAACCTAATTGCAGATAAGCTTTTTGTGTAACGCTTCTGCCTCGAGGAGTTCGAGTAATAAACCCTTTTTGTAGTAAATATGGTTCATATACTTCTTCAATTGTATCTGTATCTTCCCCTACATTAGCTGCAATTGTCTTAATTCCAACTGGACCTCCGCCATAATTTTCAATCATCATTCTTAAAAGTTTCCGGTCAGTCTGATCTAGTCCTTCATCGTCAACTTCTAATAAATGAAGTGAGTGCTTAGTTGTTACTAACGAAATAGCTTCTTCACCCTTTACTTCAGCAAAATCACGAACACGTTTAAGCAAGCGGTTAGCAACACGAGGCGTTCCACGAGAGCGACGTGCTAATTCAATAGCTGCTTCAGGATCAATCTTTGTATTAAAGACTACACTAGATCTTTGAATTATTTTTTCTAAATCTTCAACAGAATAGTACTGCATATGTTCAATAATTCCAAAACGATCTCTTAGCGGTGCAGACAATTGACCTGCTCTAGTGGTTGCTCCAATTAAAGTAAAAGGAGGTAGCGGTACATGGACTGCATGTGTTGTTTGACCTTCTCCAACAACAATATCGATATAAAAATCTTCCATTGCTGAATAGAGAACTTCTTCCACGGGTTTTGCTAAACGGTGGATCTCATCAATGAATAAAACATCCCCCGGATTCAATTCTGAAAGTAGCGCTACTAAGTCTCCAGCCTTTTCAATTGCTGGTCCGGATGTACTCTTTAAATGAACCCCCATTTCATTAGCAATTACAAAGGCCAAGGTAGTCTTACCTAATCCAGGAGGTCCATACAAAAGAACATGATCTAAAGCTTCATCACGTTGTTTTGCTGCTTTAATGTAGATTTTCATCTCGCTCTTAACCTTATCTTGTCCAATATATTGAGCAAGTAGTTGCGGACGCAGCGATAATTCGATTGTTTCATCTTCTTCACTGCTTTCTGCTCCTATAATTCGTTCTTCCTCGTTCACATCTTTCACTTCCCTATCATCAATTAATTTCTAAATTTTATTTCTTAAGTAGTAAAGCTAATGCTTCTTTAACGTAACCATCAGCAGTATTTTCAGGTAATTTTGCTAATTTTGGCGTAATTCGATCAACTTCTTTTTGGGTATAACCAAGTGCTACTAAGGCAAGTAAAGCATCTTGCAGACTTGGAGTAAGATCGGCAGCAGCAGTTGATTTTTTTACATAGTCGCCTAGTTTTCCCTTCAAGTCTAAGACAATCTGGGAAGCAGTCTTTTTTCCTACTCCTGGGAAACGAGTCAGGTATTTTACTTCACCATTTTGAATTGCACTAGCCAAAGAATCAGTATCTTCAGCAGCCATAATTGCCACAGCAGACTTAGGTCCAATTCCTGAAACACTTAATAATTTTAAAAATAATTCTTTATCTTCTAAAGACAAAAAACCATACAAAGTAATTCCGGTATCTCTTACAACTTGCTCAACGTAAATTGTTGCCGGTTGATTTTCATCATAACTATAAGGAGTGGGACAAAGAATCTTATAGCCAACTCCGTTTACATCTAGAACGATATAAGCTGGATCAATTTTTGTTACTATTCCCTTGAGATATTCAAACATTTTACCTACTCATCTTTTTTAAACATCTTGTTAAGATCATTTTCGCTTAACTGGATAATAATTATTTTTCCTTCAAAATCTTGATAAGGATCACTACTATTTCTTAATTCTTTTAACAACTCTTGTGCTTCAACTGGATTGAGCATTCTTCTTCTAGCACTTTGACGCATAGTTATTTCGCCAGCAATTTGCGCTTTAAGCTTAGAAATATCATGCTCAGTTTGATTTAAATATAAGTCCAAAATCATCCGGACATTTTTTTCAACATCGGGCTGAAGCCACATAGGATATGTTCTCAAGATCAGGCTATTTTGACCAAAATCTTCTAAAAATAAGCCAAATTCTTGAAGATTTTCTAGATTTTCTTTTAATTTCAAATAATCAACATTGCTAAAGTCCAAAATTAAGGGACTAAGAAGACCTTGCTGAGAAATATTTTCACTATTTAAATCTTGAAGAATTTGATCATAAGCTAAACGGCGATATGCGTTAACCTGATCAATTAAATACAGATCTTCCTCATGGTGAGCAATCAAGTAAGACTTAGTTTGTCCCATATAAGTCAATTCAGGTAGATTATTAGCTAAAATTTCATCTCCAGATGAGATAATACTATCATCTTTTCCTTGCATATCCTTTTCTTCATCAAAAGGACTCAATTGTACTTGTTGATTTACGTTGTCATCCCACGTTGACGTAATCACATATTTATCATCATTACGCACCTGATCTAAGCTAACAAAATTAGCAGCAGTTTCATGCACTTCAGCGCTTTGGTCAGGTTCAACTTGCGGAGTAAATTCAACAGGACGAGCAGTATTAACTACATCTTTATTTAAGTTGAATTTCAATTGATCAATATTAGTTGATTTTTTAGGCGCTAATAAATTATTTAACCCTGAATCAATCTGATTATTTTGTTCTAAAGCTTCAGAAATACTAGTAGTTAACAGACGCTCTAACTCTTGTTCCTTTGACAAACGCACTTCTTGCTTAGTTGGGTGAACATTGACATCAACTAAAAGAGGATCAAGCTCAATCTTTACTACTGCAATCGGATAACGACGCGGTCTTAATTTATTGCCATAGCCAGCCATAATTGCTTGGGTTAACCGGTAGTTTTTGATATAGCGTCCATTTAATAATAAGGAAATAAAGTTGCGGTTCGACCGAGTAGTATTAGGATCAGAAATTAAGCCGCTAATCTCAAAGTCTGGGCTCTTTCCCTTAAGGATGTTCATTTTTTCAGCAAGCTGCCGACCATAAATATTAGCTATATCTTGCCTTAAATCATCACGTCCATTGGTTTTTAACAAGACTTTCCCATTATTGGTTAACGTAAACGAAACATCTGGATGTCCTAAAGATAAACGGTTAACAATATCAACAATCTTTAAAATTTCAGTTCTTTCAGAGCGCAAATATTTTAAACGAGCTGGCGTATTAAAAAATAAGTCGCTAACTGTAATTTTGGTTCCTTTAGGCGAAGCTGCATCTTCTTGAAGCTTCTTTTCACTACCTGAAAAAATTGCCCGTACGCCACCTAAATTATCATTACTTGTCCTTACTTCTACATGAGAAACAGCTGCAATTGAGGCTAAAGCTTCTCCGCGAAATCCTAAAGTAGAAATATTAAATAGGTCTCGTTCAGTAGCAATCTTACTAGTTGCGTGACGAGTAAAGGCTAAATCAATTTGATCTTTAGCAATTCCGCTACCATTATCTTGAACTGTAATTTGCTTTAAACCAGCGTCAATAAAGTCAATTCTGATTCGCTTGCTTCCTGCATCAAGAGAATTTTCACATAGTTCTTTTACAACACTCGCCGGTCTTTCAATAACTTCACCAGCTGCAATCTGATTAGTTAGTTCAGGTGACAGTTCATGAATTTTACTCATGATTCTCAGTCCTTATCTTTCAATTCCTGCTGCCACTGAGCCACTAATTCCATAACTTGGAGAGGTGTCTTGTCAGCAAGATACACATTTTGAATCTCATCTAATACATCTTTTTCATCATCTGAAATTGCTGGTGCACTCGCTTCTTCAGGAACAAAGAGATCAAGTTGTTCACTAGCTGGTTGCAGTTCACTAGCGCCTTGCTTTTCTAACCGCTTAAGCATTGTTGTTGCTTCACGCAAAACCTTGTGTGGTAGACCTGCTAATTGAGCAACATGAATACCATAGGACTGATCAGCAGGTCCTGGAAGAATCTTATGTAAGAAAATTAATTTACCATTTTCTTCTGTTGCTCCTACGTGAATATTCTTCAAGTGCTTGAGAGTTTGATCTAAATCAGTTAATTCATGATAGTGTGTAGCAAATAAAGTTTTTGCGCCAACTTTGTCATGAAGGTACTTAACAATTGCACCAGCAAGTGCCATTCCATCATAAGTAGCTGTACCTCGGCCAATTTCATCAAACAAAACTAGCGACCGCTTAGTTGCATGTTGCAAAGCGTCGTTTGCTTCGCTCATTTCTACCATAAAAGTACTCTGGCCAGAAATCAAATCATCTGCTGCACCAATTCGAGTAAAAATTTGGTCAAAAATTGGTAAGGTTGCACTATCGGCTGGAACAAAAGAACCAATCTGCGCCATGATTGCAATTAAAGCCATTTGACGCATATAGGTTGATTTACCAGACATATTTGGTCCGGTAATCAAGAAAATATTAGTATCTTGATCCATCTTCACGTCATTTGGAATGTAGCTACCTGCAGTCATAACTTGTTCAACAACTGGGTGACGTCCATTAACTACATTAATTTCTTGCTTATCAGTCGCAAAGTTAGGACGAACATAGTTATTTTGTTCACTGACTGTCGCAAAATTAGTTAAAACATCTAGACTTGCAATTTGTTTAGCTAATTTTTGCAAGGCAGGGATGTACTTTTTAACATCTTCTCTCAGCTTTACAAATAAATCATATTCTAGACCAGTTGATTTTGCTTCAGCTTCTAAAATTAAAGCTTCATGTTCCTTTAAGTCAGGCGTAATATAACGTTCTGCATTAGTTAGGGTCTGCTTTCTAGTGTAGCGATCAGTTGGCACCTTACTCTTATTTGAATTTGTAACTTCAATATAGTAGCCAAAAACTTTGTTATAACCAACTTTTAGATTATTAATCCCAGTTACTTCACGTTCATGACTTTCCATTTCAGATAGCCACTTCTTACCATTATTCATGGCATCCCGGTAGCGGTCTAATTGTTCTGAAACGCCCTCTCTAATTAATCCACCTTCAGTCGTTGGAAGTGGCGGATTATCCACAATGGTGTTGACGATTAGGTCATGAATTCCTTTTAGTGGGTCAATTTGTTTAGCATAGTTTTGCAGATGTGGATTACTTGTTTCAAGCAGTGCATTCAAAATTTCAGGAATTGCACCTAAAGAATGCGCTAATTGAAGCATTTCACGTGCATTAACTGAACCAAAGGCAATCCGACCAGTTAATCGTTCTAAGTCATACACACCCTTTAAGCTGTCGATAACTTTTTCACGGGTAAAGTAATCATCAAGAAGGGCTTGAACCATTTCTTGACGACGCGTAATTTCTGTAACTGAAAGAAGTGGTCGCTCAATCCAAGATTTTAATAAACGTCCACCCATGGCAGTACTAGTCTTATCTAAAAGCCAAAATAAAGAACCCATCTTCTTAGATGTTTTAGCTGACTTAATTAACTCTAGGTTAGTTTGAACCGTGTGAGACATCTGTAAGTATTGCGTTGGTTCGTAGCTTTGAGCCACTTGTAAGTGCGCTAAACTCCGCTTTTGTGTTGAAAGAAGATATGCGACTAGTTGCTTAGTAGCTTTAATTTCTGCATCATTAGTTAAATTTTGAGCTACGTAAGAAATTTCTGCATGTTCACCTTCAACTTCAACAGGTTCAGAAACAGTAATGTTAGCCTTCTTCAAAAAATCCTTATTTAAGTCAGTTAAGTGGCCGTTATATACAACTTCTCGTGTTTGAAGTGACAATAATTCGTTTGCTACTCCTTCAAAGTCAGTTAGATGAGTGGAAAAAGTTTCCCCAGTGGATAAGTCACTGTAGGCTAAACCAAAGCCAGAATTTGTAGAAATAACAGAAGTTAAATAGTTGCTGTCTTTTGCTTGATCTGGCCGCTCTTGCATCATGGTACCTGGCGTAATTAATTGAATAATTCCGCGTTTAACCATCCCTTTAGCTTTTTTTGGATCTTCAAGTTGTTCACAAAGGGCTACTTTATATCCCTTTTCTACCAAAGTATTAACGTAAGTATCCACAGCTAAATGAGGCACGCCTGCCATTGGAATTGGATTTTTAGTTTTATTTGAACGATGAGTTAAGGTTAATTCTAGAATTTGTGCGCCTTTGATTGCATCATCTTCAAATAATTCATAGAAATCACCCACACGATAAAACAAAAACGCATCGGGATATTGTTCCTTAATTTCGTAATATTGCTTCATCATTGGTGTCGTATCTTTTTTTGCCATTCGTTACCAAATATCCTTTCTTCCAAAAACCTATGTTCTATTATAACGTAAAAATCACTTAAAAATGTTAACTCTTGAGGCGCAAAAAAATTCTTCATACCTGCTTGCATGAAGAATCTTTCTAACATTAAATATATGCATTTTTCTGTAAGTTATACATTTCTTGATATTTTGCATTTTTATTCAATAAATTAGCATGAGTATCAAAGCCACTAACTTTTCCACTATCAAGAACGAGTACTTTATCAGCAAACTTAACTGCAGATAGTCTGTGCGTAACAAAGAAGATCGTCTTTTGGTTGTTTTCTCTTAAAAATCGTTCATAAATTTCTGCTTCACTCTTAGCATCTAACGCTGCTGTTGGTTCATCTAAAAATTCAATTTTACCATTTGCGTATAAGTCTCGTGCTAAAGCAATCTTCTGCCATTGACCACCAGATAAGTCAGTTCCATTTTCAAAATCTTTAGCAAGAATTGTACTTAGTTGCAGATGATCATTTGCCAGCAAATTCTCTAAGCCTGCTGCTTTCAAAACATTATTTACTCGCTCTTTGTTAAACGAATATCCCGTAATCACATTTTCTTTAAGCGTTAACTTAAAACGAGAAAAATCTTGGAAAGTAGCTGATAAATTTTTATGTAAGTCAAAAATATTAAAATCTTTTAAATTATCATCATCAATCGAAATAGCTCCAGTAGTCGGGTCATAAAACCGCATTAACAACTTTACTAAGGTAGATTTTCCTGATCCATTTTCACCAACAATTGCGATCTTTTCACCATTTTTTACTGAAAAACTAATCTTGTGTAAAACTTCATCATCAGAAAATGGGTATGTAAATGAAAGTTCCTTAACTTCAATCTTCTTAAACTCATCTGGAAATTCTTGCTTTCCATTTTCAAAATCATCGTGATATTCAAGAAAATTAAAGTACTTTTCAATCCACAGTAAAGAATCATAGAGTAGACTGCTATCTTCCACTACACGTGCCATACTTGTGGAAATATAGCCAATTACAGAAACAAACATTAACAAAACGCCAACTTCTAGAGCATCCGTTCTTACCGAGTTAGTAAACCAATAAAAACCGTAACCAAACACTCCAACAGTTAGAAGAACAAATAATGAACTAACAGCGAGTTGCTTTTTACGAATTTGATTTACATCTCTTTTAGTCTGTTCAAATAAAGTCGTATACTTTTCAATAATTTTAGGAAACATATTAAAAAGTCGAACTTCTTTAGCATCCCTGCGGTCTAACAACAAACTACTATAGTAATGTAAGTATCTCGCATTTTTGCTTCTTTCAACCATTGTCTCAAATGATTGCTGCTGAATACGGTAATAAGAAATACTCTGCGGCACCATTACAACTAATAATAAAAGCGCCAGCCACCAATTATAACGAGCCAAGTACACTAACATAAAAGCTAACGTTAGAAACGACTGCAAAACTGATACTCCAAAAACAATCAAATTAACTGGACGCCAGCTTGCATCATTTCGAAGCATTTGTAAATCATCAAAGTATTTACTGTCATCAAAAACCCTAATTGATTGTAAATCTTCAGATTTTTTCATCAAACTAATGTTAATAAAACCTGTTAATTTATCAGTTAAAATTCCCTGCACCATTGTTGATAAAGATGGTAAAAACTGTTGAAACGCAGTCGCTACAATCCAGACAATGATCATTTCCATAAAGGGTGAATGATTAGTAACCTGGTCAATTACCTTCTGTCCAGCTGCTACGGCAATTAACGGAACTACCGCTTGCAAGGGTGCTAATAATAAAACGCAAGTCGCAATTAGAGGTGCTGATTTAAAGAATAAATGATAGGTTCTAGCTAATTCGTTGAAGTACTGATTTAATTTTTTAACGTGATTCATTTACTTTTCCTCCAATTGTCAAGTGCCAAAGCCTACCGCCAATTTACTGGGTTAACAAAATAACTATATATTTTATTAATTTCCAAATTTGTCATTTCTCTTTGTTTAATTACACTATACCTATTTCTCATAGGTGTATTTTTATCTTTCTTCAGTTCTGTTACTATAAGTTCACCGGAAATAAACAATGGAAATTTTTTACCAGATTCATCATATTCATAAATTACGGTTTCTTCATCTAGTCCATAGTATGCATCTACATCGTCAGAAACATTCATAATCAATAAATTAATACCTGGCTTAATGTCGTTATAACAACTAGTACGATATTTACCACCATCTACAAACTCATTATTTGAGGTTCCAAAGATATATACTTTGCCATAATAAACTGGTACTACTCCTGCAATCGTTCGTTCAATACTAAATTCACTCTTTTTGTCTAATCTAAATGTAATACCAGATGAAGCTCTAATTTCAAGTCTTTGATTATTAGTCTCTAGCAATCCTCCTTCTGAGATTGCCATTCCCGATCTAAGTTTATGCACCACTCCGCTTAAATCCGTAAAAATTGCTTCCTTACCATAATTATTTGATACAAAAGTTACTACATATGATACATTTGAGCTTTGATAACCTAATTTTTTATGTTGATCATGTGTATTAAACTCTGTTTTATCTTTATATTTTAATAATAAACTCATGTTGATATACCTCCAAAAACATTATCATAAAAAGCTAATTCTCAAAAGGGAAACAATGGATACATGACTATCACCTCATATTCTTTATTTTTAATTTAATTTATTTTTTATGTTTATAATTATATTCACATTAATAAACAAAAGAAAAAAAGTGTCTAAATTGACACTTTTAAAACTTCAGCAATTTTGTTCATATCATTATTACTCAAAAAAGATAATATATCTTGTATCTTTTTCTTATCTTGCTCTAAATATGCTTGATAAAAATTTTTCATGATTTTATTAAAACAATTAGCAGGTTCAATAGGTAAGCGATCTAACAAATTAAATATCTCACCTATAAATTCTACATTTTGAGAGGAAGACCTAATCATGTGAGATAAATAATTGACCATAATAGAAGAAACCAAAACTTGAGTTGAACGAGGAAAGTTCTCAATATTATTATATTTTTTGATAAATGAAGAGAGCAATGTTTTCATTTCTCCATCTGTCCAAAATGATAGGCTTAATGAGAACAGTCTTAATTTATCTTCATTCCAATCACCCTCAAGTATTAAAGCTTTTATTTGATCTCTTTTTTTATTTGGAATCTGATCAATTTTTCTACTTATAATGAACTCAGCCAAAATAGCATTGGCCTCTAAAATTTTTTGCAAAGATTCGCTCCCTTTAACTTCCACTATTTTGCCTTTTAAGCTTTTTACTTGTTCTAAATCTTGGCCATAATATGCTTGGCGTAATTTAGACATCCATTGATCTTTATCAATTCTATTATCCTTAACCCCGCATTTTACTAGAAATTCACTAATATCAACATCATGGATTTCTAAAATCTTAATTAAATCACTGGCATTAATTTCATGAATTCCTCGTTCAATTTTAGAATAATAAGATTTCGTTAGAATAGGATATGCCATCTCGGTTTGAGATAATCCTAGATTTTTTCTAGTTTCTTTTAAAGCTTCACCAATGGTCATGGTTGCCATCTTCTTTCTTAATAAAAAATTAAACTGTAATTTTTTATTAAGATATTATACTCTACTACACAAAAACACTCCATGATCATCAAAAATCATGGAGTGTTTTATCAATTTATTGAATTAGTAAATGTAATTAGTTTCTAAATTACATTCCCATACCCATACCTGGGTTTGGAGCTGCAGGAGCTTGGTTCTTGTCATCTTCTGGAGCGTCAGCAACAACAGCTTCAGTAGTTAATAACAAGGCAGCAATTGAAGCAGCATTTTGAAGTGCTGAACGAGTTACCTTAGTTGGGTCGATAATACCAGCCTTAACCATGTTTTCCCACTTGTTAGTTGCAGCATTGTAACCAACTTCTGGGTCTTCATGTTCTAAGTGGTCTAAGATAACAGCACCATCTTTACCAGCGTTTTCAGCAATTTGACGTACAGGAGCGCCTAAAGCTTTCATAACAATCTTAACACCAGTTTCTGCATCTTCGCTGTCACCCTTAACAGTACCTTGGATGGACTTCATAACATCAACTAATGCAGTACCACCACCAGCAACGTAACCTTCTTCAACAGCGGCACGGGTTGCGTTCAAAGCGTCTTCGATTCTGTACTTTCTTTCCTTTAATTCAGTTTCAGTAGCAGCACCAACTTTGATGACAGCAACACCACCAGCAAGCTTAGCAAGACGTTCTTGTAACTTTTCACGGTCAAAGTCTGAAGTAGTGTCAGCAATTTGCTTCTTGATTTGATCTACACGTTCTGCAATAGCTTCCTTAGAACCAGCACCTTCAACAATAGTAGTTGAATCCTTGGTTACAGTAACCTTGCCAGCCTTACCTAATTGATCAATCTTAGTGTCCTTTAATTCAAGACCTAAGTCTGAAGAAATTACAGTACCACCAGTTAAGATAGCGATATCTTCAAGCATTGCCTTACGACGGTCACCAAAGCCAGGAGCCTTAACAGCAACAACGTTGAAAGTACCACGGATCTTGTTCAATACAAGAGTTGGAAGAGCTTCACCAGAAACATCGTCAGCAATGATTAACAAAGCCTTACCTTGTTGAACGATTTCTTGAAGAAGTGGCAAAATGTCTTGGATGTTAGAAATCTTCTTGTCAGTGATCAAGATGTATGGGTTGTCAAGGTCTGCTTCCATCTTGTCGTTGTCAGTTACCATGTATTGTGATAAGTAACCACGATCGAATTGCATACCTTCAACTACTGAAAGTTCAGTATCAATACCCTTTGATTCTTCAATAGTAATAACACCATCGTGACCAACTTTTTCCATTGCGTCAGCGATTAAGTTACCAACTTCAGTTGAAGCTGATGAAACCGAAGCAACTTGAGCAATTTCGTCCTTAGTACTTACCTTGTGGCTAATCTTGTGTAATTCGTCAACAGCTGCCTTAGTAGCAGTTTCAATACCGCGACGAATACCAACAGGGTTTGCACCAGCAGTAACGTTCTTCATACCTTCACGAACGATTGCTTGAGTTAAAACAGTAGCAGTAGTAGTACCGTCACCAGCAATGTCGTTAGTCTTTTGTGCAGCTTCAGAAACAAGCTTTGCACCCATGTTTTCAAAATGGTTTTCTAATTCAATACTCTTGGCGATAGTAACACCATCGTTAGTAATGTCAGGAGCACCATAACTCTTTTCCAAAACAACATTTCTACCCTTAGGTCCTAAAGTTGTCTTAACAGTATCTGCTAATTTATCAACACCTTTTAATAATGAGTGTCTTGCATTTTCAGAAAATTTAATCTCTTTAGCCATATTATATGCCACCTTTTATTTCAAATTTTATTACTTAACGACAGCTAATAAGTCGCTTTCACGAAGAACTAAGTACTTTTCGCCTTCGTACTTCAAGTTAGTGCCAGAGTATTTATCAAAGAATACAGTTTCACCTTTTGCAACTGACATAGGAATTAAGTCGCCATTTGCGTTGCGCTTACCATTTCCTACGGCAATAATTTCACCCATTTGAGGCTTTTCTTTAGCGTTAGAAGCCAGGACAATGCCTCCAACTTTTTCTTCTTCTTCGTCTTTTACTTTAACGATCACGCGATCACCGATTGGTTGTAACACGTTAGTCCCTCCTGTACATAATTTAAATCTATAATTATATTACTTAGCACTCATATATTATAAGTGCTAACTTACAATTACGATAGTACATTGTTTATAAAAGAAAAGCAAGTATTTAGACGCAAAAATTAGCACTTTTGTCGCCAGAGTGCTAAAAAGTGCTAATTTACTCATAAATGTAGATTAATTTTGGTAATTTTTTGATAAAATTAAACAAGCACAAAAAGTTAAATATGCGGTGGTACTTTCGTTTGAGGGGATGATGCCAATGGTGTAATTACTATTGTACAGAGTCTTACTGAAGGGAGGTACACTTTGCTTTATGACAGCCTTTTTTGGTGCTGTCCTTACCTTTATTGGTCTCTTGGACTGTATTGTTCTAGCTTTAATAAAACTAGTAAACGATGCAGACAAGTTGGCGCAAGCTGTAAAAAGACTGATAAAGTCTATCCACGATTTGTGGAAGAGAAAATAGAGCAAATTAAAAGCCGCTCAATAACTTTTGGCTGAGTTGATAGCGGCTTTTAGTTTGTTATCATATCATAGCCACCGTATTTTAGCGGCTTGTGCTTTGAGAGAGCTATTGGCAGTAGCTCTCTTTTTTTGCTATAAATAGTTTACAGCATTACCTTTATAAGTTCAATTCCTAGCTTTAATAAAACTAGTAAACGATACAAACAAGTTGGCGCAAGCTGTAAAAAGACTGATAAAGTCTATCCACGATTTGTGGAAGAGAAAATAGAGCAAATTAAAAGCCGCTCAATAACTTTTGGCTGAGTTGATAGCGGCTTTTAGTTTGTTATCATATCATAGCCACCGTATTTTAGCGGCTTGTGCTTTGAGAGAGCTATTGGCAGTAGCTCTCTTTTTTTGCTATAAATAGTTTACTTCTTTTTTATTTTTTCTTCAAATTGAAACAAGGATATTTTAAACTCTCTTAACAGTAATATCTCCCATATTAGCGCGGCCTTGAAGCACTAAAGTTGGTCCCTCTGCTGGTTGATCACCATCAATAGTAATATCATTAAAACCTTGATTTAATTGATTGTCTACTCGCCAAGACGTTGGAATGTAGAAGGTTAAATCTCCCATTGACATATTTACATTAGCAATCACTTCATCCCCAGCTGGTTTTGCTGAATCAAGATAGACATTAACGTCTCCCATTGAAACATTTATCGTTACTGTCTCTAAATGCTGTGAATGAACATAACGTGAAGTAGAAGACATTTTTTCGCTAATTACAATATTGTCACCATTATCTGAACTTGTTGTATCAGAAAATACATGTTCAGCCTTAAATTTATGAGGTGCCTTTAAGTCAGACCAATTAGTACTGACTTTTTCACCATTAATAATTACAGTTGGCTTCCAACTTTTTTTGAAGATTAATCTTAAACCTCCCCAAACTAAAAATGCTGCTAAAAGCACTGTCCAAGGAACAATACTTTCAATGTGAAGAGGCTTTGCATAGATAATTAATAAAAATGCAATTGAAAAAATTGTTCCACCTAAACTTCTATTAATTAAGGAAGTAATTAATGTTGCCGCAAATACTACAGTCCAAAAAATTGTCCAGAATCCTAACTCTACTGGAATTAAATGCAACTGGTCTAAAACTAAAAACGCTGCTGCTGCAAGCAGGCCTAAGCCCCAAAGAATCCTTCCAAAACTGGCCTTTCTCATGATAATGCCCTTCTCTCTTTTAATCTATCATTTAAATCTCGATAATATCGTCTAGAAACATAGACTGTCTTATATGAATCATGAAATTTAATCTGACAATTAGAGATCGATTTGGTAATAGCATAAATCTGATCTAAATTTAAAATTGTCGATTTTGATATTCGCATGAACTGCCCACCTAATAAGTTTTCTAATTCATATAATTTATATTTAACAAAATATGCATTCCTAGTCGTATGCGCCATTACTTGCTTAGCATCTGTTTCAAAAAACAAAATATCATTAATACTTAAATAGTAGGAAGTGTTGTCCATCATTCCTTCAATTTGGTCAGGATGATCTGAATCCATTTGAAGCTGTTGATAAATTCTTTCTATTTCAGGCGTTAACTGACCAGCATGAATGGTTATTTCTGTTTCCTTCTGATCTGGATCAAGTTCAAGCTTAACTTTCACAATTCTCACTTCCTTGTTTCATTTTCGATAATTATATTAAACATAAATGTAAGATTAAAATCTAGTGAAATTAACCAAGTGGTCATTTTATAGTTCCAAGTGGTCAAAAAAAGAAGTATGAATCAAGAGAGGGATTTTGTTTCATACTTCTACCAGTTTTTATCCTAGTAATCGCTCGGCTTGGGAAATTACATTTTTACCATTCATTGTGCCATAATCTTGCATCCCAATTGCTTCTAAGGGTATATCGTGCTTATTTGCATCCGCCTTAAGTTGATCTTCCATGTATTTAATTTGCGGTCCAATTAAAATGCAATCTGGTGCATCTTTTTCAATAATATCTTCTACTTGAGC
>CAMFQH010000008.1:0-19774 GCA_945980025.1 uncultured Lactobacillus sp. | reverse complement strand
CAGCCTCGGTCTCGTGGGCTCGGAGATGTGTATAAGAGACAGATATTATATTTTAATGTAATTACACAACTAAATGGATTAATTTCTAAATAATACCAGTGCCATTTTGGGCTATACCTTAGAAATATTTCTTTTGAACGATTAAGTTTATTTTTTAAATAGTGCCTTTGACCCACAATCCAAATATCTTTTATAGATAATTTTTCATATAAACTATGTCGATGCTTAAATTCTGTCTCGCTTAACGGAGCACACTGCACTTCAAAAGCTAATTTATTTTCTACTAATACATCAGCTCTCAATTGTTGATCAAGCAATGGGACCTCAACTTCTGCATTAACTCCATTTGCTTTTAGTGCAGTACATAAAAGTTGCTTAGATTGATAATGTTCTTCTTTCTCTCCTGTCCCCTTAACTTGATAGAAATGCTTAAAAAATGGTAGCTTTTCTTCTGATAGAATCAAAATCATTCGTTTTCTACAAGACGGACAAGTATAATAATCCTGATTTAACTTCTTAAATCCTTTATTAACTTGTTCTGCTTCCTTGATAGCTAAGACTAATTTTTTATTTAAAATAGCTGCGTACATTTTATCGCCCAATATTATATACGCAAAAAGAGAGATGATTTTTTTCATCTCCCTTTTTTAATCGAAATATTCTCTTATATTCCCTAATGCATCTTGGCCAATTAAGCACTTAGCATTTTTCTTTATTCTTTGGAATTGCTTTTCAGTCATTCCATTTCCATATTCATTAGCAATTACCCAAGTATCTTCGGGTTTCAATTCTACATAATTATCATCTAAATAGGCTAAATCTAGATAGTATTCATGATGATAGGTATATAAACTGGAGGCTAATCCTTCAACCTTTAAAGCATCGGCTAAGGCTGCAACTAAATCAATACTATCCAGCTTAAAGACGCGACGATTATCACTGACTAATTTTTCACGATCATCATTAATTTCAGTTTTGCGTTGATCATCATCTCCAGCCCCTAATCCCTTTAAAAGATCTCTTAATTGATCATTCGGATTGTTACTACTATCATCATCACTATCAGGTACTTTTGAAATAAGTAATTCTAATCCAGAACTACTTGGCATCACCTGAAAAGTAACGGGATCTCCTTTAGCAAAAGTATGATCTGTGTCGACTTCACTTAAAATTTGATAGAAGAAATGTTGAATTTGACTTTTGTTTCCTAACAAGTCGAGCATTGTTATTCCGCGTTCTTTAAGTTCATCTGCGTCCATTGTTACACGAATGGTATTTTCACTTATTCTGTGTACTTCCACTTATTATCACCTCGAAGTCTCTATCTTTAATACATTGTAACCTATTTTCCTACTCATATAAAAACGCTAGCTTAAAAAAGCTAACGTTTTTACAATTTTTAATTAAAAATCAGCAGTCATTGCTTGGATCTCTTCAAGTTCTAAGCGACGAACTTTACGAGGAAGAAATCTTCTAATTTCATCTTCGTTGTAGCCTACCTGTAAACGTCTATCATCCATAATGATTGGACGTCTTAATAGACTAGGATTCTTTTCAACAAGATCAATTAGTTGATCGATTGATAAATCATCTAAATTAATCTTTAGGTTTTGGAAAGTACGAGAACGAGTAGAAATAATTTCTTCTGTGCCGTTTTCAGTCATTCGTAAAACTTGCATGATTTCCTCTTTATTTAGCGGATTGGCGAAAATATTTCTTTCCTTGAATGAAATATCGTGTTCCTTCAACCATGCTTTTGCTTTACGACATGAAGTACAACTTGGTGATGTATATAAATTTAACACTTAACTCCACACTCCTTTGCGTGTAGAAAAATAACTACCGTTTCACTTACACAAGACATTGTATCACAAATACTTGTCTTTTATAAGTTGTAATCAAATTTCTTTTATTAGCTTACATAGTATACTTTAACAACAAATATTGAAGTTTGTGTGAAGTTCTAACAAAAAAAGAGTACTCTTTTTTCTAATCAAGAATATTAAGCTTCTTCATAGTTTCTTCAACTAATTTCTTGTTTTCATCAGCAGTTTCTGAAACAAAACAAGCTTTATTTGCTAATTCTTTAATATCTTCAGTATTGATCTTCTTCATCAAACTTCTGATACGTAAGATTGAAGTTGCACTCATTGAGTATTCATCAAGTCCCATTGACAAAAGGATTGGGAACATAATGTCATCACCTGCAGCTTCACCACACATACCACACCAAATACCATTTTCATGAGCACCATCAATAGTGTGCTTAATCAAACGTAAAACAGATGGGTTGTATGGTTGGTAAAGATAAGAAACGTTATCATTACCACGATCAGCAGCCATAGTATATTGGATTAAGTCGTTAGTTCCAATTGAGAAGAAATCAACTTCTTTAGCAAATTGATCAGCTAAGACAGCAGCAGCTGGAACTTCGATCATCATACCAACTTGTAAGTCGTCACCGATCTTAACGCCTTCTTTAGCAAGTTTATCCTTTTCTTCAGCTAAGATTTGTTTTGCTTCACGTAATTCTGCTAAAGTACCAATCATTGGGAACATAATTCCTAATGGACCATATGCAGATGCACGAAGTAAGGCTCTTAATTGAGTTCTAAAGATATCCTTGTATTGCATTGAAAGACGGATAGCACGAACACCTAAGAATGGGTTCATTTCTTCTGGAAGATCCCAGTAATCTAAGTGCTTGTCTCCACCAATATCACAAGTTCTAATGATAGTTTGCTTACCATCCATGTCTTCGATAACTTTCTTGTAAGCATCAAATTGAGCTTCTTCGGATGGGAAGTCTTTTGAATCCATGTATAAGAATTCAGTTCTGTACAAACCAATTGCTTCAGCACCGTTTTCTTTTACACCCTTCATATCATTAGGAGTACCGATGTTAGCAGCGATAATAAATTTCTTCCCATTTGCAGTTACAGATGGTTCATTCTTTAGCTTCTTCCATTCTTCCTTTTGCTTAGCGAAGGCTTCACCTTTCTTAGTGTATTCTTCGATTTGAGCATCAGTTGGATTAATGATAGCATCGCCGTCTAAACCATCGGCAATAAGCATATCGCCATCTTTAACATCTTTAGTAATAGTTTCAGTACCAACAACAGCTGGAATTTCTAATGAACGAGCCATGATTGCTGAGTGAGCAGTTCTACCACCAACATCAGTTACAAATCCCTTAACGTACTTCTTGTTAAGTTGAGCTGTATCACTTGGTGTTAAATCGTAGGCTACTACTACAACTTCATGGTCAATAGCTGCAGGATCTGGCAATTTCTTACCAAGAAGATGTGCCATAAGACGCTTTGAAACATCGCGTACGTCAGCTGCACGTTCTTGCATATATGCATTGTCAGTCATACCTTCAAAAATAGTAATGAATTTTTGAGCAGTTTCATCTAATGCAGCTTCAGCATTAATTTTTTGATCTTTGATTTCTGTTTCAATAGCCCCAGTAAATTCTGGGTCGCTTAAGAATAGAAGGTGGGCATCAAAAACTTGTGCTTCTTCTGGTCCTAAACTTTCCTTAGCTTTATCACGAACTTTTTCAAGTTCTTTAGTTGATTCTTCAACAACTTTTTTAAAGCGAGCTACTTCAGCATCAACATCGCTAACTGAGGTTTTAGAAAACGAAAGGTCAGGTTCTACCAAAAGGTAGGCTGGTGCAACTGCAATACCATCACTGGCTGCAATTCCCTTTAAAGTTTTCGACATTATTCAGCTAAACCTTCCTTTTTCATAGTGTCAGCAATAGCTTCAATTGCTTCTTTAGCATCGTCACCATCAGCAGTAATAGTTACATCTGCACCTTGGCCAACACCTAAAGACATAACACCCATGATTGACTTCAAGTTTACTGATTTACCATTGTATTCCAAGTTAATATCTGAGTTAAACTTAGAAGCAGCTTGTACCAACAAAGTAGCTGGACGAGCATGAATACCAGTTTCAGCAATAATATGAAATTCGCGTTTTTCCATTTTAAATTATCTCCTTTAAAATCAAAAATAATCGGGAGTTTTATACCCACTCGTTTATTAGGTTATCATGTTTTTTAAATGAAAACAACACAAATGTAAATGTTTACATTATAAAGTACTTAATTTTCATTATCAGATAAGGTATAAATTATATCCCCACCTCTTTGGGCAATCCCAGTTATACTCTGTCTTTTACCATAGCTTCTAAGAGCTAATTGAAATTGAAAAGCATCTTTGGGACTAACTCTATACTCTTTTAATTCACCACTTATAATTTTATCTAATATTTCTTTATAATCCATTTCTTATACTTATCTCCTTGAAGTTTCCGCATCTTTATAAAAAATTTTTTCTTTATCCTATTATATCAATTTTCCATAAAAATCTGGGCTTACCACTTGCAATTAGTAAGTATCCGTACTATGATATTAGCAAGTTAGCACTCATGTATCAAGAGTGCTAAAATAGGAATATAGCCTGAATATTATAAGAAAGGCGGAATATTAATGTTATGCGATAACTGTCACGAACGTCCTGCCTCTATTCATCTTTATACAAATGTAAATGGGCAAGATCGTGAAATCTCATTATGTCAACAATGTTATCAAGAATTGAAAAATCAACAAGGACAAAATAATAGTATGAATAATAACAATGCATTTTTTGGCGATTTTGATGATTTATTCAACGCCTTAAATAATAACAACAATGAACAAAATAATCCTCAAGGACATAATCCACGCATGCAAATGGGTGGTGGCCGCAGAGGTGGAAACAATGGTGGTCAAAAATCCCTACTCGACCAGTATGGTACAGATTTAACCGACTTAGCAAAAAAAGGTAAGATTGATCCAGTTATTGGTCGTGATAAAGAAATTGCTCGCGTTATTGAAATTTTAAACAGACGGACTAAAAATAATCCTGTTCTTATCGGAGAAGCCGGTGTTGGTAAAACTGCTGTTGTTGAAGGCTTAGCACAACAAATTGTCGACGGTTCAGTTCCAGCTAAGCTTCAAGATAAAAGAATCATTTCTTTAAATATGGTATCAATGGTTCAAGGAACTGGAATTCGCGGTCAATTTGAACAAAGAATGCAACAACTAATCAAAGAATTAGAACAAAACGATAATATCATCCTATTTATTGATGAAATTCATGAATTAGTTGGTGCTGGCAACGCTGAAGGTGGTATGGATGCTGGTAACATTATTAAACCAGCCTTAGCTCGTGGAGATTTCCAATTAATTGGTGCTACTACTATTAAGGAATATCGAAACATCGAAAAGGATTCTGCCCTTGCTCGTAGATTCCAACCAGTGGAGGTTAAAGAGCCTACAACTGAAGAAACAATTAAGATTTTGCAAGGCATTCGTAAGCGTTACGAAGATTACCACCATGTTCACTATACTGATGAATCTATACAAGCTGCAGTAGATCTTTCTTCACGCTACATTCAAGATCGTTTCTTACCTGATAAAGCTATTGATCTTTTAGACGAAGCTGGTTCAAGGATGAATCTCACTATTCCTTATGTTGATAGTGAAAAAATCAAAGAAAGACTAGATGCTGCTGAAAGCTTAAAGCAAGATGCTTTAAAAAATGAAGATTACGAAAAAGCTGCCTACTATCGTGATCAGATTGAAAAGTATGAAAAATTAAAAGATCAGAAAGTAGATCCTGATCAAACACCTAAAATCACTGAAAAGATCATGAATAAGATCGTTGAGGAAAAAACTAATATTCCTGTCGGTGACTTACAAAAACAAGAAGAAACTCAATTAAAGAATTTAGCTACTGACCTTAAAGATAATGTAATTGGTCAAAACAAAGCCGTTGAAACTGTTGCTCGGGCAATAAGACGAAATCGAGTTGGATTTAACAAATCTGGTCGTCCAATCGGCTCATTCTTATTTGTAGGACCTACTGGTGTAGGTAAAACAGAATTAGCTAAACAATTAGCCAAGCAAATCTTTGGTACAGAAGATGCAATGATTCGATTTGATATGAGCGAATATATGGAACAATACTCTGTATCTAAGCTAATCGGATCTGCACCAGGTTATGTAGGTTATGAAGAAGCTGGTCAATTAACAGAAAGGGTACGCCATAATCCATATAGCTTAATTTTATTTGATGAAATTGAAAAAGCTCATCCTGATGTACTCCACCTATTCTTGCAAATTCTCGATGATGGCCGCTTAACTGATTCGCAAGGTCGCACAGTTTCCTTTAAAGATACCATCATCATTATGACTTCTAATGCTGGTCAAGGAATCAAAGAAGCTAGCGTAGGTTTTGCAGCTGAAAACAGTCATCAAGAACAATTTAAGAATAGCTTAGGTCAATACTTTAAACCTGAATTCTTAAATAGACTTGATGATATAGTTGAATTTAATGCACTTGATAAGAAAGACTTAATCAAGATTGTTGATTTAATGCTTGCAAACACCAATGATATGGTAAAAGATCAGGGCCTACATATTGATGTTACACCTGAAGCAAAAGAACTTCTTGTCGAAAAAGGTTATGATCCTTCTATGGGTGCTCGTCCACTTCGTCGTACGATCCAAGAAGAAATTGAAGATAAGGTAGCCGATTATAAACTTGATAATCCAGCTGCTAAAGACTTAAAGGCTAATGTAGTTGACGGTAAAATAGTAATTAGTGAAAATTAATTATTTAGGAGCAAATAAGAGTCACAGGTTCCGTGACTCTTATTTTTATTTTTATAAATTCTGCAAAAAGGTTATACTTAAATTGGGATTTTAAAGACACATTATATATCGAGGTTATAAATATGATGCATTTAATTGATGTTACAAATAGCTACCGTGATTTAGTCCAAAGACAATTAGCAGCTACTAATAGTCAATTCGTAAAAGTTTACTCTTTAGGTAATACCACAGTAGTATACAGCGAAACAGCTGATAAAATTGAAATCGTTATGGAAAATCATAAACGTCCTATTAGACAAGATGAAGTAGAATTTGTTATTAAGCGTCTAATTCATGAAGATCGAATTTATGATATAACAGTTGATAAAAGTAGAAAAATCATTTCTATCACTTGTGATCGTTAAAATCGCAAAAAGCCGTGGAGTTGCTCCACGGCTTTTTTCTATCTTATAATCTTGAAGTCAATTCAACATCAGGATACTTATCTTTAAACCATCTCTCAGCAAATGCATTTTCAAATAAGAACAATGGCTCACCATCCCGATCTTTAACCAATAAGTTACGGGATGATGACATTTTAGGATCTAATTGATCCGGGTTAATCCAACGAGCCACACGGTTTCCTAATGTATGGAGCTCAACTTCTGAATTGTATTCATTTTTCATTCTGAAAGAGAATACTTCAAATTGTAATTGACCAACTGCCCCCAAAATATAATCATCAGTTGAATAGCCACGATAAAGTTGAATCGCACCTTCCTGAACTAATTGATTCATCCCTTTATGGAATGATTTTTGCTTCATAACATTTTTAGCAGTTACTCGCATAAAAATTTCAGGCGTAAATTGTGGTAACTCTGGATAGACAATTTTCTTCTTCCCAGCATAGATTGAATCACCAATCTGGAAATTACCAGTATCATACAAACCAACTATATCTCCAGCTACTGCATCAGAAACTTGTACACGTTCACTAGACATAAACTCAGTTGCATTATTCAATCGAACAGGCTTACCAGTTCGAGCTAAAGTTACATCAATTCCCTTTTTGAATTCGCCGCTTCCAATTCTTACAAAAGCAATTCGATCACGGTGGTTAGGATTCATGTTTGCTTGAATTTTAAAAACAAAACCAGAGAATTCTGGATCATCTGCAGCTAACTTTTCATCTTCATTAACCACATGTTCTTGAGGAGCAGGTGCTAAATTAACAAAACTATCCAAGAAAGTTTCTACCCCAAAGTTAGTTAAAGCCGATCCAAAGAAGACTGGTGTTTGATTTCCTCTTAAAATCTTATCTTTATCAAAAGTATTTCCAGCTTCTTTCAACAAGTCAATATCATCTAAAGTCGATTGGTATAGACTATCCTGTGCTAAAGCTTCATCTTCAGATAATTTGCCATTTTCATCTAATGGTAAATAGCGATCATCTTCATCTTTTCGATAGAGTTCAACCCGATTGTTTGCAATGTCGTATAAGCCTTTTAATTGCTTTCCCATACCAATTGGCCAGTTCATTGCTACACCTTCAATGCCTAGCAAATCTTCTAATTCAGCAATTAAGTCTAGTGGTTCACGTCCATCCCGATCTAATTTGTTCATGAAAGTAAAGATCGGAATACCTCTCTTCTTTACAACTTTAAACAGCTTTTTAGTTTGAGGTTCGATACCTTTAGCAGAATCAATAACCATTACTGCAGCATCAACAGCCATTAAGGTCCGATAGGTATCTTCAGAGAAATCTTGGTGTCCAGGAGTATCTAGAATATTAATTCTCTTTCCTTGGTATTCAAATTGCATTACTGAACTAGTAACTGAAATACCACGCTTTTTTTCAATTGCCATCCAGTCACTAGTTGCATAGTGACCACTTTTACGTGCTTTAACTGTACCTGCGCTTCGAATTACTCCACCAAAAAGGAGCATTTGTTCAGTAATTGTAGTCTTACCCGCATCCGGGTGAGAAATAATCGCAAATGTGCGTCTTTTTTTCACTTCATCCGTTAACTTTATCATTAATCTTTAGCTTCTTCCTTTTCTTGTTTTTCTGGAATTGTGAGCAGCAGTGTTAATAAACGAGAACCTTTCATTCGTCTCGTGGTTAAAACCATCCCATTATCAAGTTTAACGCTCAACTTCTCTCCCTTAGCGGGAATTAGACCTAATTTAGTAATTACATATCCAGCAACAGTATCCACATTTTCCATTGCCAAATCAGTTCCAAATTCTTCATTGAAGTCAGCTAAAGGCATTTTTCCATAAATAACATACTCTCTTGGCCCAATTTTTGAAAATAATACCTCAGCCTTATCAACTTCATCGTCAATATCGCCGACAATTTCTTCAATTAAATCTTCAATTGTTGCGAGTCCAACAACGCCGCCGTACTCATCAGTCAAAATAGCAAGCTGTCTTTGGGTCTCCTGCATCTCGACTAACAATTCTCCTAATTCAATAGTTTCAGGTGCAAATAAAGGCTTAAACATAACCTGATCGTAGTCTAGCTTATCAAAACCAACTTTATGAGCTTTTCGTAAGACAGTTCTAATATGAATGACGCCTACAATCTTATCTTTATCTCCATCATAAACAGGCACTCTTGAATAAGGCTCTTTTAAGATCTTATCTAAGTTTTCTTGAAAACTATCATTAATATCGACCATGAAAGCATCAGTTCGAGGCACCATTACTTCTCGTGCCATCTTTTCCTCAAATTCAAGAATACCTTCCATCATTGAATATTCACGATCGCTGATTTCTTTTTGCTCATGTAATTTATTTAAAATTTTATTTAGCTTACGTTGGCCATCGATATCTTCATCGCCACGAAATTTAGCTCTTAATTTGCTAAATATATCCCCCGCACCGGGATCACTACTCATCTTTAAATTCTCTCTTTCTATTGATGTGTTAAGGCCCATTTTAATCACAATTATCGGTAATTATATCACATGCAAATATATGATAAAATAAGGAACAAGAAATGGGGTCCTATAGATGAAAAAACAAAACATCTACTTAGTATTTACTTTTTTACTATTAATTCCGTATCTTTGCAGTTTAATCCTAATTGGTATCTGTTATAATGCCTTAGTTAGACATTCTAGTGACATTTTTAGAAGTTTTATCGGTGCCTTAGTTGGTACAATTATTATGTTTGCAATTAAGGCCACTATTCAACGTCCACTTGATTTAGTCTCTGATGAAGTACCAAATAACTTGTTTAAACAGATTTTACGTTTTTATAGTATTCGTAGACGTAAATTTCTACTTATTTGTAATTGTTTAGTTGACTTTGCCCTCTGCCGGCTTGCCATGGACTTAGTAAGAAAATTCTTCTCACTATCTTTTATTATTGGCAATTCCGTTGGGATAGTCTTATTGATCATGCTAATTTCAACATGTATTGGCGCTTATATTGAATATGATAATCTTTCTATTGACCCTAAACAGAAGTAATTATTTTGAACTTTCTTCAGAACTGGCATCTAGATATAAAATCTGGGCCAGTTCTTTTGTTTCTAAGTTTAATTTAGCTAAAACATATGGTTTTTCACTATCGCCTAAATTTTCGTACATAGTAATGCCATCTTTTGACAATTTATCTAAAAAAGTAGGAATAACAAAATTTAAAGGTTGGCTAAAGAAAGCTAAATTACTATCTGGTGTATTAATTTCTGCAATTTCTGAAGCAGGTAATTCAAATTTATTTAATCCTGCAACAGGCATTTGTTTGTCATCAGCCAAGATTCCATACCAAAACATAAAGTTTTCTGGTCCAAATACCACCAAGCTTGCTCGTTCATTTTCATACCCATTGTCTTTGATAAACTTTTGGAATACAGGATCATTTTCCATCTCTTGAATAGCAGCTGTATATGTCTTATTTTCGTCAATTTGATTTGGCATAAAAACCTTACCGATAAAGTTATGTGCCGAGTATTTTTCTTTCTTCATTTTCTCTCCCCTTAAAAAAGCTTCGATCTAAGTCAGGACGTAATTGGTTATAGCGTTCATACCAAATTTGTACAAACTTTCTAGCAAACGGTCCCTTCTTTTGATCAATCCAATCTAATAATTCAAAACTAGTACTACGCAAAATACTATCAATCTCTTCGCTATAATGCCAGCGTTTTTTGTTCATCGCATACTCATCGGCATCTAGAAGTCTTTTTTCTCCATCTGGAAAAACTTTAATATCTAGATCATAGTCGATATATTTTAATGCTTCTCGATCTAAAATAAATGGACTAGCTAAATTTGCATAGTATGCAACACCATCTGGCCTAAGCATTGCTATCACATTAAACCAAAGTTTACGATGAAAATAAACAATTGCTGGTTCACGACTAATCCATTTTCTACCGTCTTCTTCGGTAATTAAAGTCCGATCATTAACGCCAATAATAATATTTTGTTCTGTTTTAACTACCATAGTGTCACGCCAATTTCGGTGTAGCGTACCATTATGTTTATAACTTTGTATTGCGATATAATCGCCTTCACGAGGCATCTCCATGATATTCGCCTCCTAACTAAATATTATACCAGCAAATTAATATTCATCTATTTCTTCTAAATTTACTACTTCACCACTTAAAAAACTATCAATCTCTCCACTGGAAAAACCATGTTGAAATAAGTATCTTTTAACTTTCTGTCGTCTCTTAAAGTCATCATCTCTTCGATAACGACGCCAAGCTTTAATTCCTTGTTTTTTCAAGGCCTCTAGTTGATCATCTTCTGTACTTTCTAAATCTAACTGATCAACTACAAGTTCTCCTAGCTCTTGGTTAAAACCATGTGTTTGTAGTTTTTTTAGCGCTTTTTGCTTAATTTCTTTATACGACATTTTTCCTACTTGATGACCAATTGAATGTATTAAGCGCATACCAGCTTCTATCCATTCTTCATCATCTACTTCATAAAGAGAATCCTGAATAATATCGTTAGCTACACCTTTTTGTTTTAATTTACTACTAATTGATCTTGGGCCATCTTTTCCTACTCTAAGGTTATTCTGGATAAATAAGCGTGCAAAATTATTATCATCAAGATAATTTAATTCTATTAAGTTTTCTATAGCACTTTGACTAGCTTCTGGACTAATCCCCTGCTTATTTAAATAAGTTAAAACTTCATATACACTACGCGGCTGATAGCTTAAATAAGACATAGCTAGCTGGAGCGCATGACTATCTGCTTCAGCTTTTTTTATTTTTTCAATATCTTCAAGGCTTAGTTCAGTTCCTTTTAACAGTCTTTTTTCAGCTAAGGTTCTTTCACTGACACTGAAGGCATATTCATTATCAATAAAAATATTATAGCGTCCCTTTCGCTTTTGCCTACTAATCTTAGTAATAATTGGCATTATCACACCTTCTTCATTTTTTTATTTCTTCTATATTATAATAAATTAAATACTTGTATCACTTGAAAATAACGCTTATGCTTATTGTGACACTTTTTTCATGAATCAATCGAAATGAGGGCCTTATTTTGACAAAATTTACAAAAAACAAACAAGAAAAAAATATTATCATCACTATTAAACGCTTGGGTATTAATGGTGAAGGTATTGGATACTATAAAAAGAAAATTATTTTTATTCCTGGTGCGCTTCCAAATGAGGTAGTTGTTGCTAAGATCGTTGATCGCCATCTACACTATCTGGAAGGTGAATTAGTAAGAATTAAAGAAAAATCTCCTGACAGAGTTACCTTTCCTAAAGGAGTTGATCCTGCAGTTGGTGGATTAGAACTCGCACACCTTTCTTATCCAAAACAACTTGAATTTAAACAACACCTAATTCTAGAATCGCTTAGAAAATATCATCCAAGAGACTATATTAAATATAAAGTTAAAAAGACAATTCCTGCACCAAACGCTTGGAATTATCGAAATAAAGCTCAATATCAAATTGAATTTAATAAGGGGAAGAGTAAACTTGGTCTCTATGCTCCTAATTCCCGTCGTCTTATTGACCTGCCTGATATGCCTACTCAAACAAAAGAGACTCAAAAAGTAGAACGTGAAATTAAGAAACTAATCGATAAACTTCACATCCGAATTGCCGACTTTAGACGTCATACCGATGGAATTAAAACCATTGCCGTTCGTCAAAGCAATGCTACTGGTGAAATTCAGGTAACTTTAATTACAATTGGTAAAAAAATTAAAGATCTCAAGTTACTTGCTAGTCATATTATGAAACTTCCGAATGTAGTTTCTGTTTTCCAAAATGAAACTCAATGGCAAAATCCTCAAGTTTGGGGCAATAAAACTATTAAATTGTTCGGAAAGTCACATATTACAGAAGAAATACTAGGTAAAAAATTTAAGCTTTCACCACGCGCATTTTTCCAGCTTAACCCTGAACAAACTACTACTCTTTACTCAGAAGCCCTTAAATATCTTGACTTAACTCCTGATCAAACTTTGATCGATGCTTATGCGGGCGTTGGTACTTTGGGAATCTTAGCTAGCGATCAAGTAAGACAGGTTATTGGAATTGAATCTATTCCTGAAGCCGTAATCGATGCTCAAGAAAACTGCCGCTTAAATCATGTAAGAAATGCGGAATATATTCAAGGAAATGTAGAAAAATTACTTCCAGAACTAAAAAATCAAGGTGTTCCAATTAATGCATTAATCGTCGACCCCCCACGTACAGGATTAAGCAAAAAGTTAATTAAAACTCTACTTGAAGTAAAGCCTGAAACCTTTGTTTATGTTTCTTGTAACCCAGCTACTCTTGCAAAAGATTTAGTTCTTCTAAGTGACGCTTATGATGTTAGGGTAATTCAACCGGTTGATATGATGCCACAAACACCACGTTGGGAAGGCGTTACCAAACTAGTTTTAAGAAAAAATAAGTAATTATATTAATTTAAGCAGTCGATGTGACTGCTTTTTTTGTGCTTATAAAAAAGGTTGTAGACTGCCTGGTCTACAACCTTTTTTCAAGTGGATGAGGTAAATACTATCTAACGCCATAACGTCAGTATCTGGGTTTGATATTATGACTTGATCAACATCACTTGTTTGCATCTGTATTGAATAACGACTATTTGATCTTACTAAGAGAATCTTGTCTTTAAAACACTACAATCTGGAGATAAAAACTATTTACAATATTATTCTACCTCTCCACACATCTTATTATAACAACTATGTAAGCGAATACAAGCTATTTAACTTGATATTGGCGGATATCATTACGAACACCAGCAAAATAATATCTACCAGTTTCTTCATCACTGATAAGTTCAACATTATTTTCTGGATCTTCCAAACCTGCAGAAAAGATTTCCTCATATTCGGCAACACTAAGCTTGCTTCGATTATCTAATAAAGCTTTATCTCCAACCTTATCAAGTTGTTTTTCATAGTCTTCAACTACATTTGCGGAATAAAATTCAGCCATTGCACCTGAACCATAAGAAAATAGACCGACTAAGTCTCCAGCTTTTAACCTACCATTTTCAAGTAAACTAAGTAGACTCAAGTATAACGATCCAGTGTAAATATTACCTACATTTGCATTCAATTCTTTAGCTGCAGTAAAGCTGTCCATTAACCGGGCATTTGTTTCTTCATCCGTTCCCTCAACAGCTAATCTATTTGCCTTTAATCCCATCTTAGTAAAAGGTAAGTGGTAGACAATAGCAGCAAAATCTTTTGTTTCAAGATTCTTTTGTTCTTTGTAAGCAGAAAAAGTATGTTTGAAAAAGTCTAAGTAAACCTGGGTAGAATACTTTCCATCTACCTTGGCTGTTTTAGAATAGTTAGGACGCCAGAAATCATTGATATCCTCACTATAAGCACTATGGCCTTCATTTAATTCTAAAATTCTTGGATGACTAGAAATTAATAAACTAACACTTCCAGCTCCTTGAGTAACTTCACCAGCAGTATTAACCCCATAGCGAGCAATATCACTGCCGATAACAATAGCAGTTTGATCAGGATGAAGTCGTACAAAATCTTGGGCAATCATTAAGCCAGCCGTTAAGCCAAAACATGCTTCCTTAACTTCAAAAGCTCTCACAGTAGGATCTAACCCTAATGCCGATTTTACAAATAAAGAGCCAGATTTAGATTGATCCACACTACTTTCAGTACCAAAAATCAAAAGTCCTACTTTTGATTTATCAATCTTATCGATATAGCGTAGAGTTGCATTAATTCCCATTGAAACTGCATCTTGAGTTGGATCTGCAACGCTCATTTTTTTCTGTCCAATTCCAATTAAAAATTTATTTGGATCTTGATTCCTAGCATGGGCTAAATCCACCATATCAACATACTTATTTGGAGTAAAATATCCAATTTGATCAATTCCAACCTTCATCTTATTTTTGATCCTTTCTTATTTCGCTTAAAAATTCAAAAGCTGCTTCTTGAGTATATTTTTTACTTTCCTGCAATTTTTTTAAAACTATTGCTTTTTCACCTTCACTAGCTTTTAAGGTTGCTACTAAATTTCTCGCCTGCAATTTCATATGCCCAGCTTGAATTCCCTTAGTAGAAATTGCTAAAAGAGCTGAAAAGTTATTTGCTAAGCCAGTTGTCGCAATAACTTCTGCTAGTTGCTTGGCAGATATATTACCTAATAAACTAAAGCTTTGTTGAACGTCTCGACGAGCCTTAATTGAGCCACCTACTACACCGAGTGCTAAGGGAACTGTTACAGTCCCCACTAGTCTATCTTCTTCAATTTTCCACTTACTCAAAGATGTATAGGCACCATTTTTATTAGCCCAAACAGCAGTTGCTGCTTCAACTCCACGATAATCATTACCAGTTGCAACTAATACACTATCAATACCATTCATAATTCCTTTATTATTAGTCACTGCCCGGTAAATATCAGTTTGTCCTATTTTACTCAATAAAGCTATCTTTTTAGCAACTTTTAATCCTCCTACACTGTCAATTGAAAGACTTACTTTAGCACTAGTCAATTGCGTAGGATAATTAGACAAAATTGCATACAGAGTTTGTTCAATATCTGGCTGCTTCTCTAATTCATTTCCTAAAAATTCTAAAATAGCATTTGTTTTATTAGCTCCCATAGCTTCTGCTGGGTCAACTAAAACTCTAAGAAAAACTAAATTTTCTTTTTGAGAAGCTTCAATTTTACGAACTCCTCCGCCATGCTTGACTAAGCTAACGAATTTTTTATTAGCTAAGCTAATTAATTGAGGAAATTCAGTAGTAAACTTAGTTAAATCAAAATTATCAGTTACCTCTAAAACAATTTGACCATATATTCCATTTCGTTTACTATCAGCTACTGCTCCACCATTTTGATTAAAAATTTTAGCTGCATGGTTTGCTGCTGCAACAACTGATGGTTCTTCTACGGCCATTGGTACTTGATAATCTTTCCCGTTAACTATTAACTTGGGAAGCACACCAAGAGGAAGACGGACTTGACCAATTACATTTTCACTAAGTTTATCTAATCGTTCTAAGGTTTCAGAATCAATCTCACTTAGTTTAATTCCTTTTTCAGTTAAAAAGGCTCTTCTTTCCTCCGGTAACCATTGATAAAATTTCTTTTTAGATGATTCTTCTAATTTCATATGCGATTCCTTGGCCACCGCCGATACATAGAGATACAATTGCTCTTCGACCATTAATTTTACGCAACCCATTTACTGCACTCATTACCAAGCGCGTACCGGTTGCACCAAGCGGATGTCCTAAACTAATTGCTCCTCCAGCGATATTTAATTTTTCTTTTGGAATATTTAGATCACGGGCTACAGCATATGCTTGAGCTGCAAAGGCTTCATTAATTTCAATAAGATCGTAATCTTCAATTGTGCTATTAGTTTTTGTAAGTAATTCTTTAATGGCAAAGTATGGCGCATAGCCCATATAGGCAGGATCACAGCCAATTTCTGCATAGGCACCTAGGTATGCTAATGGGGTTAAATTTAACTCATCTAATTTTTGTTGATTAGATAATAACAACATACTTGCACCATCAGTTAACGGTGAAGAATTGCCAGCCGTAACTCGTCCATTTTCCTTAAATACAGGTTTTAATTGACCTAGGGCTTCTAAACTAGAATCTGGTCGAATGGTTTCATCATGATCAAGAACATGACCATCGAGTTCAATTGGTGCATACTCTTCCTTAAACCAGTCATTCTCCTGAGCTGCATAAGCCTTGGCATGAGAATCACGTGCAAATTCATCCATATCTTGACGCGTAATATGGTATTTATCAGCTACATTCTCAGCTGTAATTCCCATCGGCTTTCTCGAATAAGCATCCCCAATTCCATCTATCATTAAGCTATCTTGATATGCTGGATTTTCATCATGCTTTTTACTTTTATCAAGTAAAAGTGGTGCATTTGTCATACTTTCTGCCCCACCTACAATTGCAATTTGAGAATCTCCTAGGAGCATTTGACCTTGAGCAAACCGTAATGCCTTTAAACTTGAACCACAAACGTCGTCTACGCTAGTACCCACTACAGACTCAGGTAACCCTGATTTTAAAGCTATTTGTCGAGCAACATTTTGACCTAGCCCAGCACTTAATACATTTCCCACCAAAATGCTATCTATTTTATCTTGTGGAACAATATTCTTTTTCAATAATCCCTTAAGTGCTAACACTCCTAGGTCAACAGCACTTTTATCCTTATAAAATCCACGATACTTACCAAAAGGAATTCGATTCATTCCTACTATATAAACATCCTGTAACACTCTTCCACCTCTTAATAAAAATTATTCTATTAACATGATAGCTCACGCCATGCATCAAATGTATAAAGTATAACTTTTTTAATCAATTCTAAAAAAGATTGCTAATCCATCTTAGCAATCTTTTACATATACTTACTCAAAAAATTATTTACTTTTTCCTGATATTGAATCGGGCGAGTTGCAAATGATTTAGCATGTTTAGCTCCGGGAACAACCCAAAGTTCTTTCGGACCATTTGCTGCCTTATAGTTTTGATAGACCATCTTTGTTGGTACAAAAGTATCTTTAGCACCATGAATAAACAATATTGGTCTTTTATTTTTAGCAACTTGTTTTACGCTACTAGCATCTTTTAAAAAGTAACCTGCTCTAATTCTAGTTATTCCACTTAAAACTTCAACTAAAGGAAAACGGGGAAAAGCCGGAAAATGATATAAGTCTTCTGCTTCGTGTTCTATCTCATCCTTAACATTAGTGTAGCCACAATCCTCAATATAAGCTTTTACTTGTTTAGGCATTTTTAGTCCACTTGACATCATTGTTGTAGCACCACCCATACTTACACCAAAGATAGCAATCTGACTCTTATTTCCATTCCTTTTAATAACTTTCTCAGCCCATTTTTTAACATCTACTTTTTCACGCCAACCATACCCAATATAGTTTCCTTCACTTTGTCCATGACCACGTGCATCCGGTAATAGAACATTGTAGCCTAGTTTATGAAACATAGCAGCATAAGCTCCCATTGTATCTTTATTATTCATAAAACCGTGCAGGACAATAACTGTCTTTTTAGAATTATTTACTGGAATATAATTTGCATCTAACGTCAAATTATCGTCTGCTGACTTCATAATCCACTTTTGTTTATGCACATTTTGATACCACTTTTTTTCTTTGTATAGTGGGTCGGTTTTAACTAGCTTAGTATCATTGTTAATAAAAGATTTATGTCCTGGAACAACAGCAACCTGATAGAAATATAGGCCTGCAGCTAAAAAAATACCACAAACTGCTAAAATAGAGATAATAGCTATTTTTATTTTTTTACTCTTCAGCTTCATTAGAAGACCTCGGTTCTAAAATATAATCTATATTATCCCTAAAAAATATAGAAATCAAGAGAGGATAAAGATCTATGTATTTAGATGATTTCTTAATTTTAATTTCTGATCTCCATCCTAATTTTCAATTTTTTTATCAAAATAAGAAAAATGGCGTAATTGATCCAATCAGTAAAGTCCAAATTGACGGAGATCGATGCCTTTTATATACAGGAGAAAATGCTAAGACAATTGCTCAAATCAATCATTTACTGGGTAAATTAAAGTCTAACCATCTTCCTATCTATGTATGTCCGAAAAATACAAACGAAAAAAATAAAATTTTTGGTATCAAAATTAATTTAGCAAAAGGACAAGTCTATATTTTATAAAGCAAGGTAAAAGGGATGTGGAAAATCGACTCTCCACATCCCTAATTTTTATCTAGATATTCATTTAAAGTCTTCAAAACTCCGTTGTCATTATTGCTCGGAGCCAGATACTTTGCATGTTCTTTTGCAATAGCCATTCCATTTTCCATTGCATAGCTATATTTTGCAAAATCAAGCATTGGAATATCATTACCACTATCACCAAAAGCAATCAAATCTTCACCAGTTAATCCAAAATAAGCCAGTAACTTTTTCAATCCAGTTGCCTTATTAATCCCATGTTTAACAGCATCAATCGCTACTGGATTTGAAGCAAAAGTAGTCACAATCTTCCCATATTGCTCATTGAATTTTTTCTCAATCTCTGTAGCTATTTTACTATCATGATGAAAAGTCAATTCAATAAAAATATCATCAGGTAACTCTTGCCAATCACTGATCTCTACACTTTCTTTAGCGAAATACTGCAAAAATTCTTTATCTTTTGCTGGTGCTTCAGTTCCAATATATGCTGTCTCCCTGCCATAGGCCATTGTCGCCATACTTCCATAGGTATGATGGACAAAATTAATTAAATCAATGGTCTGCTTTTTAGTTAATCCTTCAACAGCCACTTCTTTTCCTTCAACAATTAGTCGAGAACCATTGGCAGTCACGAAATCTACGCGATCAATAAATTCAGAAAAGTCATTTTTTAAACGAGCAAATGGACGACCACTAGCTACAATAAATTGAATATTATGTTTTTCTAATTTATTTAAAACTTGAGCAAACAAATCATGGTCATAGCTTCTTTGGTCGTTTAAAAATGTTCCATCCATATCAACCGCAACAGTTTTAAAAGGAATAGTCATATTCTTCTCCTTACTAACGGTGATTTAAGGCACCATTTAATTTCTTACGATATATAAAGTCTGTCTCTTATACACATC
>CAMFQH010000007.1:0-19936 GCA_945980025.1 uncultured Lactobacillus sp. | reverse complement strand
CCCCCACCTACCCCTAAGCCTTCGTCGGCAGCGTCAGATGTGTATAAGAGACAGACAAGATCATTCTCAGAGTTATGCACAATTCACACCCTGTTTAGAACAAAATAAACATCCTGTGGAAAATATAACCTATTTAGCATAAAGTGTTGATTTATGGCATATAATAAACTCACATATTGCTGTGGAAAACTTAAACTCGAAATTTTATTTCACACTTCTGTGGATTTCTATTTTTATATTATCCACATACCTGTGAATTTGTTAATTCTTTTTATTACTTGTGGAAAACTTATTTAATTCATGCTACACTTATTTTGACTTATTCTGTGGATAATACAGTATTTGGAGGAATTTTTTTGTTTGATCTAGATAAATTTTGGCAATTTTTTAATGCTGAGATGAAAAAAAGCTACAGCACGGTTGCCTATAATGCTTGGTTTAAAAATACTAAACCAATTTCCTTTAATAAAAAGACAAAAGAAATGATAATCGCTGTTGAATCACCCGTTGCAAAGGGATACTGGGAAAAGAACTTAGCTTCTCAACTCATTCAAGAAGCATATGCTTATGCCGACATGGAAATTCAACCTAAATTTGAAGTTGCAGGTAAAGAAGGTCCTGAACGTTTAGTTACACCACAACCACGAATTAAAACTAATCAAGAAATATTAGAAAATCGTAGAGATGAATTTGCTCAAGACCTTCAACTAAATAGTAAGTATACTTTCGATACTTTTGTTCAAGGTGAGGGAAACAAGCTGGCAGCGGGTGCAGCCTTAGCAGTCGCTGATAATCCGGGAAGTTTTTACAATCCTTTGTTTATTTTTGGTGGAGTTGGTTTAGGTAAAACCCACTTAATGCAAGCCATTGGACACCAAATGTTGGCTGAAAAACCACATGCAAAAGTGGTTTATATTCAGAGTGAAACTTTCGTAAATGATTTTATTAACTCAATAAAAAACAAAACTCAGGCTGAATTTCGTAATAAGTATCGGAACTGTGATCTCCTATTAGTAGACGATATTCAATTCTTTTCTAAAAAAGAGGGAATCCAGGAGGAATTCTTCCATACTTTTGAAACCCTTTATAATGATCAAAAACAGATTGTTATGACTAGTGATCGTCTACCAACCGAAATTCCTGAATTATCAGAACGTTTAGTTTCACGCTTTGCTTGGGGACTACAAGTTGAAATTACGCCTCCAGATTTAGAGACTAGAATTGCGATTTTGCGAAAAAAGGCTGAAACCGATGGCCTAGCAATTGACGACAGTACCCTTGACTATATTGCTTCCCAAGTTGATACCAATATTCGTGAACTCGAAGGAGCTTTAGTTAAAGTTCAAGCCCATGCAACAATTGAGCGCGAAGATATTAATGTTGACTTAGCCAAAGAGGCTCTAGCTGACTTAAAGTTGGTACAAAAAAATAGGGGGCTTCAAATTTCTAAGATTCAAGAAGTTGTGGCCAACTATTTCCAAACCTCAACTACTGAACTAAAGGGTAAGAAGCGTGTAAAACAAATTGTTGTTCCTCGACAAATTGCAATGTATTTGTCTCGTGAGTTAACAGATTCTAGTTTGCCTAAAATTGGACAGGAATTTGGCGGTAAGGATCACACAACTGTAATGCATGCTTGCGATAAAATTTCGCGTGCCTTAAAAACTGATGCTGAAATTAAAGCAGCTGTGTATGATTTAAAGGCTATGCTTGAACACTAAAAGTTAATAACATGTGGATAACTTTTAACTTTGTCCACATTTATTAAACATGCAAAAGTGTGTTTTATTCAGGTGTTTGGCTACTTTCCCACAGATTCCACTGGCCCTACTACTACTTCTAAGTATTTAAATATATAATTAAATAAAACAACGTACATATAATTTCACAGGAGGTAAACGATGCAGTTTACAATTAATCGTAATTTATTCCTCGAAAACCTAAATAATGCTATGCGTGCAATTTCTTCACGTGCTACTATTCCAATATTAAGTGGTATAAAACTTACCCTTACAGATGAAATGCTTACTTTAACCGGTAGTGATACTGACATTTCTATTGAAATTCAAATCCCAGTAAACGATGATTTAATTGTTCAATCTACGGGATCGATCGTTTTACCAGCACGATTTTTCAGTGAAATTGTAAAAAAATTACCAGGTAAAGATTTTTCATTTGAAGTAAAAGAAAGTTTTCAAACGAAAATTGTTTCTGAAAATACCGAATTCATGATTAACGGTTTAGATGCAAACAATTATCCACACTTACCAGAAATTTCTACTGATGCATCATTCAAAATTTCTGGTAAAACATTTAGAGAAATTATTAACGAAACTGTTTTTGCAGTCGCTACTCAAGAAAGTCGTCCAACTTTAACTGGTGTTAACTTTATCTTCAACAATTCATCAATTAAAGCAGTTGCTACCGACAGTCACCGACTATCTCAACGTCAAATTTCTCTAGAAAATGGTCCTCAAACAAGTACTGACTTAATTATTCCTGGAAAGAGCTTAGTAGAATTATCCCGAATTATCGGAGAAAGTGATCCTGAAATCACAGTAAATCCTGGTGAAAACCAAGTTTTATTTGAAGTTGGAAACATTGCGTTCTATTCACGTTTACTTGATGGACAATATCCAGACACTGATCGTTTAATTCCAACTGAATCTACAACATCAGTTGAATTTGAATTACCAGTTTTAGCTCGTTCTCTAGAACGTGCTAGTCTTCTTACTCATGAAAGCCGTAATAATGTGGTTAAGATGACTCTTGATGTTCAAAATCAATTGGTTAAACTCCAAGGTGATTCACCTGAAATAGGGAACGTGGAAGAAGAAATTGGCTTTAAGAATCTTGAAGGAGAGGGCTTAACTATTTCCTTCAATCCTGATTATCTAAGAGAAGCTTTACGTGCCTCTATTACTGATTCCATTATTATGAACTTTACCCAGCCGCTAAGACCATTTACAGTGATACCGGCAAAACAAGATGTTAATTTCACTCAATTAATCACGCCAGTTAGAACATTTTAGTTTGTAAAAAGAGCTACTTTTGTAGCTCTTTTTTTCTTGCATTGTATTTAAAAGCTAAATTTAGGCTGATTAAGCGAATTTTCATCCAGTTAAGTATAGTCATATTAAATTGGAATAAAGCGGCTTAAAAAAGGCTACAATACGTCATAAAATTGAATTTCACATAAAAAAACGGTATAATGACTAGGTATGACAAGGTAAATGGGGTGATATTATCAAAAAATTCACAATTAAGGGAGAATATATTACGCTGGCTCAGTTTTTAAAAGAAGAGAGTGTGATATCTTCTGGTGGTCAAGCTAAATGGTATCTAAAAGAAAATCCTGTTAAGTTGAACGGTGAAGTAGAAGATCGCCGTGGAAAGAAAATACATCCTGGAGATGTACTGAACTTGGCTGGAGAAGAGTATGAATTTATTTCAGAGTAGCCGATGTATCTTGCAAACTTTGAATTGAAAGATTTTAGAAATTTTGAAGAACTAAAGATAAATTTTGACCCTCATGTAAATATTTTTATTGGTCCAAACGCCCAAGGAAAAACTAATTTACTTGAGGCGATTTATTTTTTGGCCCTAACTCGATCTCATCGAACAAATAGCGATAAAGAATTAATTCGTTTTGGAAGTAAATTTGCGGGCTTACAAGGAAAAGTTCATAAAAGTCAATTAGAAGTAGAGTTAAAATTACGTTTAACACCAAACGGAAAAAAAGCTTGGGTAAATAGACTCGAGCAAAAGAAGCTTTCCGCTTATGTAGGACAAATGAATGCAATTTTGTTTTCTCCCGAAGACCTAGCCCTGGTTAAAGGAGCTCCATCAATTAGAAGACGTTTTATGGACTTAGAGTTTGGGCAAATTAATTCAGAATATCTATATTTTTTAAGTCAGTATCGTCAGGTACTGCAACAAAGAAACAATTACTTAAAGCAATTGAGCATAAAAAAGGCAAATGATTTAGTTTTTTTAGATGTCTTGTCAGATCAGCTTGCAGGAATTGCAGCGGAGATAATTTCTAGAAGAATCAAATATATTAAAAAACTTAATTCATATGCTCAAAGTGCTCATAGTGAGATTAGTGGTCAAGCTGAAAAATTACAGATTTTTTATCGTCCATCAGTTAAGGAAATTACCCCAGATGATGATGTAGAGACCATTTATCAAAAAGTTATTACTAGTTATAAAAAAAATCGTCCTAATGAAATTCGAAAGGGGACTACTTTGAGTGGACCTCATCGAGATGACTTGGATTTTTTGATTAACGATAAAAATGCCCATGATTTTGCATCTCAGGGACAGCAACGGACGATTTCTTTAAGTGTAAAGTTGGCTGAAATTCAATTAGTACATGAACTGACACAAGAGTATCCAATTTTACTTTTAGATGATGTAATGAGCGAATTAGATCATCGAAGACAAAGTAGTTTATTAAATTATATTCATGGAAAAACGCAAACTTTTATCACAACAACAGATTTAGAAGGTATTTCTTGGGAAATCGTGAAAGAACCTAAGGTCTATCACATTTCTGCTGGAACGATCAGTACAAAGGAGAGTTAAATGGCAGAAGATAAGAGCAAGGCAGCATTAAATAAAGCTAAAGATTTTGAAAAGCGTGCTGATACTTATAACGCAAGTCAAATTCAAGTTCTAGGCGGACTTGAAGCAGTTAGAAAGCGCCCAGGTATGTACATTGGCTCAACTAGTAGCCAAGGCTTACACCACCTTGTTTGGGAAATTATTGATAATAGTATTGACGAACGATTAGCAGGATTTGCGACCAAGATTGAAATTACTGTTAATGAAGATGGCAGTGTTACAGTCCAAGATGATGGACGTGGTATTCCGGTTGATATTCAAGCTAAAACAGGTCGTCCAGCCCTAGAAACTGTATTTACTGTTTTGCATGCTGGTGGTAAATTCGGCGGTGGCGGATATAAAGTATCTGGTGGTCTTCACGGTGTTGGTGCTTCTGTAGTAAACGCCCTCTCAACTAAACTTGAGGTTACTGTTATGAGGGATGGAAAGAAATATGCAATTTCTTTTGATCATGGCCGTGTAGTAGGAGAAATGAAGCAAGTGGGAACTGTACCTCTTGAAGAACATGGAACAATCGTTCGTTTCTATCCTGATCCAGATATTTTTACAGAAACTATAACTTTCGACGATAAAATTTTAAAGAACAGAATTCGTGAACTTGCTTTCTTAAACAAGGGCTTAAAATTAACCTTTACCGATAAGCGTAAAGAAAGTGCTGAAACTGATGTTTACCACTTTGAAGGTGGAATCAAAGAATACGTTGCCTTTTTAAACAAAGGTCAAGAAGTGTTATTTGATGAACCAATCTATGTTGAAGGTAATTATGAAGGTATTGATGTTGAAGTTGCATTGCAATACACCAATGGTTATAAAACTACTTTAATGACCTTCGCAAACAATATTCACACCTATGAAGGCGGGATGCACGAAGCCGGCTTTAAGACTGCTCTAACTCGTGTAGTTAACGATTATGCTCATAAGGCTAAAATCTTGAAGGATAAAGATGATAACTTATCTGGTGAAGATATTCGTGAAGGAATTACAGCTGTTGTATCTGTTAAGCACCCTAGTCCCCAGTTTGAAGGGCAGACTAAGACTAAGCTTGGAAACTCAGATGCTAGAACTGCAGTCGATCGAGCATTTTCAGAAACATTTAGTCGTTTCTTAATGGAAAATCCTTCTGTTGGTCGTAAGATTGTTGAAAAAGGACAACTTGCTGAAAGAGCTAGAACTGCTGCTAAGCGTGCACGTGAAGTTACCCGTAAGAAATCAGGACTTGAAATTGCTAACTTGCCAGGAAAACTAGCTGACAATACCAGTAATGACCCAAGTATTTCAGAGTTATTTATCGTTGAGGGTAACTCTGCCGGTGGATCTGCAAAGCAAGGACGTTCTCGTTTAACGCAAGCAATTTTGCCAATTAGAGGTAAGATTCTGAACGTTGAAAAAGCTTCAATGGATAGAATCCTTGCTAACCAAGAAATTAGATCCCTCTTTACCGCTTTAGGTACAGGATTTGGTGCTGATTTTGACGTTTCAAAGGCAAGATATCATAAGTTGATCATCATGACAGATGCCGATGTCGATGGTGCTCACATTAGAACTCTGCTTTTGACTCTCTTTTACAACTACATGCGTCCAATGATCGAAAAAGGGTATGTTTATATCGCTCGTCCACCTCTATATCAAGTTCGCCAAGGTAAGGTAGAGAAATATCTCGATACCGACGAAGAATTGCATGATTACTTAGGTACCTTGCAACCAAGTCCTAAACCAATTGTTCAACGTTATAAGGGACTAGGAGAAATGGATCCAGAACAACTATGGGAAACTACAATGAATCCAGAAAATCGTCGGTTAGATCGAGTAAGTCCTGAATATGCGGAAGATGCTGACAAGATATTTGACCTCTTGATGGGTAATGAAGTAGGTCCAAGACGAGAATTTATTGAAAAGAACGCTAAATACGTTGAGAATTTAGATGCTTAGGAGGCTTTAGATGGCTAACGAAAATCAACCTCAAGATCACAGAATACGTAATGTTGATTTAACCCATACCATGCGTACATCCTTCTTAGACTACGCTATGTCAGTTATTGTGGCTCGTGCCTTACCAGATGTTCGAGATGGTTTAAAGCCTGTACAACGTCGTATTCTTTACGGAATGCATGAATTAGGAGTTACACCAGATAAGCAATATAAGAAGAGTGCCAGAATTGTTGGGGAAGTTATGGGTAAGTTTCACCCGCATGGTGACTCTTCAATCTATCTAGCTATGGCCCACATGGCTCAAGACTTTTCATATCGTTACATGCTAGTTGATGGACACGGAAATTTTGGTTCTGTCGATGGGGATGAACCAGCCGCAATGCGTTATACTGAGGCAAAAATGAGCAAGATTGCGGTTGAAATGCTTCGTGATATCAATAAAGAAACTATTGATTGGCAACGTAACTACGATGATACAGAAAATGAACCAGTAGTATTACCAGCAAGAATTCCTAACTTACTTGTCAATGGTGCCAGTGGTATTGCAGTTGGTATGACAACAAATATTCCACCACATAATTTGGCAGAGGTAATTCGCGGCATTCACATGTTGATGGATAACCCCGATGTTACTACCAAGGATTTAATGAAAGTTATTCCTGGTCCAGATTTTCCAACTGGTGGAATTGTGATGGGACGCGGAGGTATTTACCGTGCCTATGAAACCGGAAAAGGAAATATCGTTGTTCGGGCAAAGACCGAGATTGAAACTGAAAAAAATGGTCGCGAGCGAATTGTAGTTACGGAACTTCCTTACTTAGTAAATAAGGCTGAATTAGTTAAAAAGATAGCTGATTTAGCCCGTGAAAAGACAATTGATGGTATTACTGGTGTACGGGATGAATCAGACCAGACTGGTATGAGAATTACCATTGATATTCGCCGTGATGCAAGTGCTAGTGTGGTTTTGAATAATTTATTTAAAGAAACCCAAATGCAAGCAAACTTCGGAATGAATATGGTGGCCATTGTTAATGGTGCACCGCATTTCCTAACTTTGAAGCAAATGCTTGAGTACTACCTTCACCACCAAGAAGATGTTATTACTCGTAGAACTAAGTTTGAGTTAAAGAAGGCTGAAGCTAGAGCACATATTTTAGCTGGATTAAGAATTGCCCTTGATCATATCGATGAGATCATTAAGATTATTCGCGGTTCACAAAATAGCGATATTGCTAAGGCACAATTAATTCAAAACTTTGGCTTAGACGATCGTCAATCTCAAGCTATTTTAGATATGAGATTGGTTCGTTTAACAGGCTTAGAGCGCGATAAAATTGAAGCTGAATATCAAGATTTGCAAGCAAAAATAGCAGATTACAAAGATATCTTAGCTAAACCAGAACGAATTGATGAGATTATTTACAACGAGTTACTTGATATTCAAAAGCGTTTTGGTGATGATCGTCGTACTAAGATTGCCGAAGGTGAAGCTGTTTCAATTGAAGATGAGGACTTAATTGAACAAAAAGATGTTCTTTTAACTCTAACTCATAATGGCTACATTAAGCGTATGCCAGCGGATGAATTCAAGGTTCAAAACCGCGGTGGACGCGGAATAAAGGGAATGGGAGTGCAAGATGATGATTTCATCAATCATTTAATCTTCTCAAGTACCCATGACTTTTTACTATTCTTCACTAACTTAGGTAAGGTTTACTCAAAGAAAGCCTATGAAATTCCAGAATTTGGAAGAAATGCTAAGGGCTTGCCAATAGTTAATCTCTTGGAACTTGATAAAGGTGAAAAAATTCAAGCTGTAATCAATGTACCCGAAGGAGCAGACGATAATTATCTCTTCTTTGTTACTAAGATGGGAACAGTTAAAAGAACAAAAGTCAGCGAATTCCAGAATATTCGTCGAAGTGGGTTAATTGCCTTAACTTTGCGAGACGGGGATGAACTGAATAATGTTTTAACTACCGATGGAAAACAAAATATTCTTATCGGTACCCATTTAGGTTATGCAGTTACCTTTAATGAAAAAGATGTTCGTTCGATGGGAAGAACAGCGGCTGGTGTCCGTGGAATCAATTTAAGAGATAACGATTATGTCGTTGGATCTGATATTCTAGAACCTGATTCAGAAGTATTAGTAATTTCTGAAAAAGGATATGGAAAACGTACTGCAGCTTCTGAATACCCAGTTAAGGGACGCGGCGGTAAAGGAATTAAGACTGCAAACATTACTGAAAAGAACGGTCCTTTAGCCGGTGTAACAGTAGTGAATGGCGATGAAGATATTATGCTAATTACCAGTGCGGGAGTCATGATTCGATTTGATGTGGACGATGTTTCTCAAACTGGAAGAGCTACATTGGGTGTACGTTTAATCAAGGTTGACGATGGTGCACAAGTAGCAAGTATTACTGCCGTTCCTAAAGCTAGTGATGAAGACGAAGAAAGCACTGCTGAAGAAGAACCAGTAAAAGAAAATTAATAAATAAAAAATTACCAAATTTTTTGCGTAATAATAATTGAGTAATGAAACTCAGGATCACGTGAAAAAATATTTGGTAATTTTTTGTTTATGTGATAAAATCAAGCATTGTGAGTAATATTATTCATTACTCCTTGTTCTTGATTTTAACAAGAACCATTTAGTCCAAGAGGAGGTGCAATTATTATGGCAAAAACTAAGTACGAAGTTACTTACATCATCAAGCCTGATATTGACGAAGATTCAAAGAAAGCATTGATCGATCGTTTCGATAAAGTTGTTACTGACAACGGTGCTGAAGAACTTGAATCTAAAGATTGGGGTAAGAGACGTTTCGCATACGAAATTGAAAAATACCGTGAAGGTACTTATCACATTATGACTTTCGTTGCAGAAAACTCTGAACCAGTTGATGAATTTGGTCGTCTTTCTCGTATTGATAACCAAATTTTACGTTCAATGACTGTAAAATTAGACAAGTAATTTGTTTTCGTGAATTAGGAAGGGGACAAAAGTATGATTAATAATGTTGTACTTGTTGGCCGTTTAACACGTGATCCTGATTTACGTACAACCGGGAGTGGAATCTCAGTTGCTACGTTTACTCTAGCTGTTGACCGTCAATATACCAATAGTCAAGGTGAACGTGGTGCTGATTTCATCAACTGTGTAATTTGGCGTAAAGCAGCAGAAAATTTTGCTAACTTTACTTCAAAGGGTTCATTAGTTGGTATTCAAGGCCGGATTCAAACTAGAACGTACGATGATAAGGACGGTAAGAGAGTATACGTGACTGAAGTCATTGTTGATAATTTCTCTTTACTAGAATCACGTCGTGATCGTGAGAATCGTCAGACTAATGGTGGCAATTTTGCTCCCCAAGGAGGAAATGCTCCAAGTACCAATAATTTTGGTGGATCAAGTGCACCAAGCATGAATAATGCTCCTGCTAGTGGAGAAAGCAATAAACCGCAAGATCCATTTGCAGATTCCGGTAGCACAATTGACATCTCAGATGATGATCTCCCATTTTAATTTTAATTAGAAAGGATCTTTGATATGGCTCAACAAAGAAGAGGTGGCCGTCGTCGTCGTAAGGTTGACTTTATTGCAGCTAACCACATTGACTACATCGACTACAAGGATGTTGATTTGTTGAAACGTTTTATCTCTGAAAGAGGTAAGATCTTACCACGTCGTGTCACTGGCACTAGCGCAAAGAATCAACGTAAGTTGACTGTTGCTATTAAGAGAGCTCGTGTTATGGGCTTATTGCCATTCGTCGCAGAAGACTAATAACAGATCACAAATAATAAAAAGAGTAGCTTATGCTACTCTTTTTATTTTGTTTTTTGCGGTATTATAAAAGAAGTAAATGGAGGGATTGTCATGATTATTAAGCAAAAACTAGCCGGAAACATTGATTTTGACTACAAATGGTACGATATTTATAACTGTGACGATCATGATATTAGATTATTAAAAGATGATTTTGATTTAACGTCAGAGATTATCTCTTATATTACCGACCTTCACGAACGTCCTCACTTTGATCATGATTATATTACTAACAGTGATTTGTTGGTTTACGATGTTCCAGTTTGGCCAACAGCTGATGCAGATCATTTTACGACTTTACCAATAAAGTTTTTAATGGTCGATCATACACTTTTTACTGTTCATTCTCCTGATACAACTTATATGATTGAAGAATTTAGGCAACGCCCCGATGAGCATATTCATAGTGAAAAAGAATTGATTTTTGCTATTCTTTTTGCCGTTACGAAATACTTTCAAAGGGCACTTAGCCAGCTAAACAGTCAACGATTAGTTTTAGATAATAACTTAAGTGAGCGAATTCATAATAAAGACTTACAAGAATTATCACAGGTTGAAAAAAGTTTGGTTTATTTATCTAGTTCAATTAGAACTAATCTAATGATGCTTGAAAGTCTAAAAAATAAAAAATCAGGACTCCATATGAATGCTTCTGAAGAGGAAATGTGTGACGATATTATCATTGAAGTTCAGCAATCTTCACAGATGATCAAAATTTATAGTGAAGTGACTGAAGAAATCTCTAAGACGTCCAACAACATTCTGAATAATAACTTAAACAATACCATGCAGTTTTTGACTGTGTGGTCACTTCTTTTAACAATTCCAACAATTGTAACAGGATTCTTTGGGATGAATGTTGATTTGCCTATTTTTCATAATCCATTTGACTGGGTGATAATTACTGTAGGTTCGATTATTGTAATGGCAATTTTGCTTTGGTATTTACGTCGACATAACATGCTCTGATGCTTGCTTAGCTTAGATGATAAGCAAGCATTTTTTGATGTATAATATAAAGTGATGCAGTATATTATTTTTGATGATATTAATGCTATAAACAGGAAGGAATTTCAATGAAAGGCTTTTTACGCAAATTAGAATTGCCTGAATTTGTTAAAGATACACGTTTAACAGCATCATTGATTATTGTCCTTGTTTTATCCTTATTAGGAGCAATTATTGGGACATTAATTAGTCCACTTTTTGGACTTGCTATGGTGCTGCTGTTCATCTTAACAATTATTTTTGTAATATATGGAATTTATGTTCTAGCTGGGAATACTAATAATTATGCTGCTAATCTTTCATACCGCATAAAGCGTGGGGAACAAGAGGCTATGATTAAAATGCCTCTCGGAATTATGCTTTATGATAAAGATCGACAAATTCAATGGATTAATCCTTATCTGCAAATGTATTTGCATGGTAAAGATATTATTGGCTCTTCTATCTCCTCAGTAGATAAAGAGTTAGCTAAATATGTTGATGATGCTATTAAGTCAAATAGCAATCAAAATAAAATTATTAAATGGGGCGACCGAAAGTTTGAAATGGTTGTCCAAGATGACTTGGGTGTCGTATATTTACTTGATATTACGCGCTATGCCAATATTGAGGAAAAGTATAAACAGGAGAGATTAGCAATTGGCTTAATATTTATTGATAATTATGATGAATTAAGCCAATCTATGAGTGATCAGAACTTAACAAATATGAGTTCATATGTCCAAAATGCCCTCAGCAATTACGCTGGACAATTTAATTCATATCTTAAACGGATTGATGAAGATCACTTTATTTTGTTGACGCATATGCATGATTTGGCCAAGATGGAAGAAGATAAGTTCTCTATTTTGGATAAAGTTAGAACTGAATCAAGTCGAAAGAATATGCCATTGACCTTGTCTATTGGGATTGCATTTGGCTCAGAAAGCTTAAATGAAATTGCTGATCAAGCTCAATCCAACTTAGATTTAGCTTTAGGACGTGGTGGAGACCAAGTTGTTGTAAAACAATCGGGTCATGAAGCTCATTTTTATGGTGGAAAATCTAATCCAATGGAGAAACGAACTCGGGTAAGAGCTAGAATGGTTTCTCAGGCCTTGGTAGAATTATTTAAGGGCGTTGACCATGTTTTTGTTCAAGGACATCGAAATCCTGACTTAGATGCGATTGGATCTGCAATTGGAATTGTAAAAATTGCTCGAATTCATGGTGTAAAAGCTAGTGTTGTTTTAGATGTTGATCACGTTAATTATGATGTGGGACGTTTGATTGCCAAAATGCAAGCTGCCGGTATAGATAAAGATGTATTTATTTCGCCTAAAGATGCTTTAGAAGAAGCAACAGATGAGTCTTTACTAGTTTTAACAGATCACTCTAAGTACAGTATTACTTATGATCCAGAACTTTACGACCGGTTGAAGAATCGATTAATTATTATTGATCACCACCGCCGCGGGGAAGAATTCCCTGAAAATCCAATGCTGGTATACATTGAGCCGTATGCATCTTCGACTTGTGAGCTTGTAACTGAAATGATTGAGTACCAACCTCAAGGCGGAGAAGGTGTCTTGACTGATTTAGAAGCATCAGCTATGCTAGCTGGTATTACAGTCGACTCAAAGGAATTCTCCTTGAGAACTGGAACTAGAACTTTTGATGCAGCAAGTTATTTACGGTCAATTGGAGCAGATACGCAAGTTGTATCTGAACTTTTGAAAGAAAATATCGATAATTACTTGCAAAGAAGTCACTTAGTTTCTACGATTGACATGATTGAACCAGATATGGCTCTCTTAGTGGGTGAAGAAAATAAGATTTATGATCCCATTATTACTGCTCAAGCAGCCGATACAGCTTTATCTCTTGAACATGTAGATGCCAGTTTTGCATTAACTAGACGGAGTAAAGATGCAGTTGGTATCTCAGCTCGTTCAATGGGTAATGTTAACGTTCAAGTAATTATGGAAAAACTAGGCGGAGGCGGTCACTTATCTAATGCCGCAACTCAGCTCAAGGGGATAACAATCGAAGAAGCTAAAGTTAAGCTCTTGGGAGCAATTAATGACTATCTCAAAGAAAATGAATAGGAGTGAAACTTATGAAAGTTATTTTTATTAAAGACATGAAGGGTAAAGGTAAACGCGGAGAAGTTAAGAACGTACCTGATGGCTATGCTCAAAACTTCTTGATTAAAAATGGATACGCTAAAGAAGCTACTAGTTCTAACTTAAATACCTTAAAACGTGTTCAAAAAGCTGAAAAAGATGCTTATGAAGCAGAAAAGGCTGCTGCTGAAGATATTAAGAAAAAACTTGAAGACGACAAAACTATTGTTAACTTTAAGTCTAAGGCTGGTACTGATTCTCGCTTATTTGGTTCTATTTCAAGTAAGAAAATTGTTGAAGGACTTGAAAAGCAATACGGAATCAAGGTTGATAAGCGTAAATTAGAGCTTCCAGAACCAATTAAATCATTAGGGTATACAAATGTACCTGTTAAATTATTTAAAGGCGTAGAAGCAGTAATTCGCGTTCACATTACGGAGCAAGACTAATAATGGATAATGTTGTTTCTCAACAAATTCCCCATGATAGTGAAGCAGAAAAGGCGGTCCTAGGGGCCGTCTTTTTAGATCCCGAAGCAATTATTGATGCTTCAGATGTATTACAGCCTGATGATTTTTATGAACATGCAAATAGAATTGTTTTTCAGGCAATGCTTAATATCTCAGATCGTGAGGAAGTAATTGACCCAGTTACTTTACAAGATGAGTTAAAGAAAAATAATCAAGTGGATGATATTGGGGGGATTGCCTATGTTACAGAACTATCAATGGCAACTCCAACAGCAGCCCATGTTACTTACTACGCAAAAATTGTAAAGCGAAAAGCTATTCTTAGAAATCTAATTTCTACTAGTCAAAGGATTATTCAAAATGCAATTGAAGGCTCTGATGATGTAACTGATATCTTAGATGATGCAGAAAGCCAAATAATGGGGGTCTCCCAGGATAATGCAAGTGGTGGGTTCAAATCTATTCATGATGTATTAAATACGGCTATGGAAGAAATTAACTCGATTCCTGATGATGGAAATATGGTGACCGGTTTACCATCTGGATTTTCTGAATTAGATAAGATGACAACTGGTTTTCACGATGATGAATTAATTATCTTGGCCGCTCGTCCTGGGGTGGGTAAAACTGCTTTTGCTCTTAATGTAGCACAATTTGTTGGACTAAAAACTGATAAAACTGTTGCTATGTTCTCTCTTGAAATGGGAGCTGAGCAATTAGTTCAAAGAATGCTAGCTTCTGAGGGATTAATTGATTCACAACATCTGAGAACCGGTCAGCTGACTGATGAAGAGTGGCGTAAGCTAGTTGTAGCAGCTGGTTCACTAGATAATACCAGTATCTACATTGATGATACGCCGGGAATTAAAATGAGTGAGATTCGAGCTAAAGCCCGTAGATTAGCTAAGGAAAAAGGAAACTTAGGCTTAATTGTAATTGACTACTTGCAGCTAATTGAAGGACCACGCAGTGAATCTCGTCAACAAGAAGTTTCTGCAATTTCACGTCAATTAAAGAAATTAGCTAAAGAATTACATATTCCTGTTATTGCCCTCTCACAACTTTCTCGTTCAGTTGAACAACGTCAAGATAAGCGTCCGGTTTTATCTGATATTCGTGAATCTGGGTCTATTGAGCAAGATGCCGATATTGTTGCCTTCCTTTATCGTGATGATTATTATCGTGATGAGCGCGACGAAGATGATGAGGGCGAAGTAGAAGCAGAAGAAGATAACGGCGAAGTAGAAGTAATTATCGAGAAAAACCGTTCTGGTACACGTGGAACTGTTAAATTAATGTTCTCTAAGCCATATAACCGTTTTTCAAATCTTGACTATACTCATAGCGAGGCTTAAAAAAAGATTTGTAAGCGTTTCATTAATTAGCTATACTATAATAGTTAAAAGTATATCTTTTTAGTAAAGTTAAGTGAATGAGAAGGTGTAAGTTGAATGGTAGAAAATAAATATGTCGGCAGTATTGAAGCTGGTGGAACTAAATTTATCTTGGCAGTTCAAGATACAGAAACTGGCAAAATTGTAGCTAAGAAGAGAATTCCAACAACAGATGCAAAAGAAACTTTAGCAAAAAGTATTGAATTCTTTAAAGAGCATCCAGTAGCTGCTTTGGGAATTGGTACTTTTGGTCCAATTGACATCAATCCAAATTCTAGAACATTTGGTTATATTTTAGATACACCTAAGCGTGGTTGGTCAGGAACCAATGTTAAAGGCACTTTTGAAAAGGAATTAGGTATTCCTGTGGTAATGACTACGGATGTGAATGCTTCCTGTTATGGTGAGTATATTGCACGTGGAAAAGACGATTCTAAGACCTATTTCTATGTAACAATTGGAACAGGAGTTGGTGCCGGTGCGGTACAAGCTGGTAAATTTATTGGTTTAAATAATCACCCAGAAATGGGGCACATGCTAGTCACCCCTTACCCTGGCGACAACTATACTGGAAAATGTCCATTTCATGGGAATAAATGTGTTGAAGGAATGGCAGCTGGACCTTCTCTAGAAGGAAGAACTGGTATTCCAGGTGAAAAACTACCTAGAGACCATAAGGTATTTACCTATGTTTCATACTATGTAGCTCAATTACTATTCAATGCTTACATGACTATGCGCCCAGATGTAATGGTTGTTGGTGGATCAGTACTCAATGATCAAGACTTGGTCCAAGTTCGTGGATTCTTTAGAGAATTTAATAATAATTATGTCGCAACGCCAGACGTTGACGAATTAATCGTACGTCCAGCAGTTGAAGATAATGGTTCTGCCACTTTAGGTGACTTTGAACTAGCTAAGGAAGCTTTGAAAAATCAATAAAAATATATAGTAAAAAGGCAACTTCATTTGAAGTTGCCTTTTTTGTGTTTCACATGAAACAAATTTAACTTCCATCATATGAATCATCAACAATTGGCCCTTTACTTGAATCGTTGCCAAGAGGTTCTAGATGTTCAGTATGGTTAAGAAATGGAAGATTAATGTATTGACGTGCGGTTGTGGTAATATCAGATACTATTTCATTAGCAATTAAGCGAGTTTTTGGATCTAATGAAAGATAAGCATGACTAAACTGAATTGCACCACGAATTTTATTAGTTGTTAGTTGCCTGGCATCAGTGATTTTTTGAGATTCTAGAGCTGTAAAGAAAGCAAGCCATAGTTCTTCACGTTTTTCTCGTGGAATTTTTGTATTCCAGGAAATAAATGTACTTCTAATAATTCTGCTAGCATTGCTGAGACAAGGAGCCATAACAAAGCTATTTCGAGCAACTTCCCAATGAAGGGGATTATGCTGCTGCATTAAATGTTTCATCTTGCTTTTAACTACGATGACACGTTCGGGATGATCAAGCATCATCCCAAAAATTGATCCTTCGGGAACATAGGTAATCATCTTGGGAATAGCTCTTTGAAATTCTAGTTGATCATAAGTTTCTTTCATAAACCCAGGACCATCAAAACTATATGCTTTTATTATTTGATCTTGAATTTTAGGTGAAACAGCAGAGATAGCATAAGCAGCAAAATTTCCACCTTTTGAATGACCAGTAGTATAAATTTGCTTATCAGGATAAGTCTGGGCAATTTTATCTAAATAGTCTGCTGCTACACTTTGTCCAAAAATTTCTGGCTGATAACTCATATCTACATCTTCATTCAGTCCGACCATGGATCCATCAGTTCCTCGATAGGCTACTAGAATAGTCTGAGGATCTAATTCAATTGTCATGGCTGTGAACTGTACTGGTGGCTTTTTCTGGGAAAGATGAGACCAGTCTAAAAAGCGCATATTTTTATATCGATCACTAAGGTTGATTAATTGAGCTTCTACTTTATCTGAATGAATTAATGTCTTTTTTTGTATTAAACGTTTTGTAGCTGCTTCGAGAGTATGCCCTTTAACACTAGAATCAAAAGGAAGATAAGCAAATGCGGCAAAAAGTCCGGCATCTAAACTATTAAATGGTTCTCGATCAAGTGTTAGGTCCCCTCGCCAGCGAACATAATCAAGTATTTTACCCAAGATAAAAGTCCTCTCATTAAGGGTTGTATTATTTTTATTTTAATGCTTTTTGGCTTAAAGATAAAAGCAGAACACATTTATCTATAAAAAAAGAAGAGCTAATGCTCTTCTTGATTACTAAAATATCAGTTGAATAGTTTCAAGAGGTGAAAGGGAAGACTTAATTGTAGCAAGATTATCTCTTACATCAATTTTAACTACTTCCTTTTCAATGCTACTACCATGCTTTCTAATTAAGGTAGCCGTAGTAGATGGTAAAGGCTCACTGATGTGCCATTTAATCTCTGTATAACTATCTAAGTTGAAATTAGCTAGCCAGACTACTTTGCCATTTTCTTGAATATTTAATTTAACGTGAGGCATATTGATTAAGTAGTCAGTAGGTTCAACGCTAGCCATAATTTGTTGCATCAACCCTTGTTTATATGAAGAAAATTGTGATTCCCAACCGTGTTTTGGATCTTGATCCATGGGAAGGACAATTATATGGTCATCAATAACTGCCATGAAATTTCCAAGTTTTTGATCGATAGAATTATAAGCCGAACTCCAAATTTTGACATTGCTATTTGGCTGATAATCAAGCTGTAAATAATTACCAGTGTGTTGAAGCATGGTAATACGTGGATTTTTAACGCCTTGAACAGTAACACCATCTGCTTGTTCAAATGATTGATATCCACTTTTAGCTGCATGCCATTTAGCCGATTGAATATGGAGTAAGTTACCTAAATCTCGATCAAGCAAAACTTGAATACTTTCACCATCAAGTAGAACTGTATTTTGTGTGATTAGTTTAGTGATTTGACTATCTGTAAGATTGCGCAGCAGTTGACCAGCGATTGCAATTGTTTGATCTTCGATTTCAAAATTATCTTGAATAGGCAAAATAGTTGTTGCAAAGCTAAAACTGGCTAAAAGACTAGCCCAGTTTTTTTCATGGGGAAGCAATTCTTCTGGCTGTTTGCCCCAAGTAGTATGAGCAGTATAAGCAGAATCCTGATCTACTAGAACTTTAATACCTCTTAATTCTTTCATATTGAGACGGTGATTAGATAAGGCAGAAGCAAATGGTTTAATATCTGCAAGCATTTTGCCATAGCCCCAATCTTCATTAATTCCGTTGCCCATCATATCAAAGATATTAAGCATAATGCCCTTTGCACCAAGAAGGGCAGTCGTAATAATTTGAAAAGCAATAAAGGTATTAGATTTTACTTGCGGAGTCCACATTGAATTTTCTAGTTCTGGATATAATTCAGCATGTGGGCCTAAAAACGCAGCAGTAGTACGGCTATATTCTTCGAATTTGCGTCCATAAATCAAAGGAGCTACTTCGTTATAAGCTGGTAGGTGAGGCCGGGCTACACGTGGGTGTCCAGGACCAGCTTGAGCATCAAATAGCTTAGCCCAGTCTCTGCCTTCAATAGCGTGCCAGTCCGGAAATGAAGTCATTTGTCCCATATCAGTATCTGGACTTACCTTATGGACTGCTTCTTCAATCAAATGCTCGTTTTCAATCATCTCTTTGCGAGCTTGATCAAGATAAATCTTTCGTTCAATGGTAGGTTCGCCAGGCTTTAACATATTTTTGACAAATTCTTCTCGACTTTCATCCTTATTTAGTTTTTCTTGGTATAGTTTCATATGATAGTCGCAGAAGCACATCAATTTTAGAGGAGTATGGTTATAGTGTCTAAAGTCATCCTCCATCCATAAACGACGAGGATGAATTGAGGCATATTGTGCATATTGCTGAGCTAAATATTTACGCCAAGTAGGATCTGCAGGACAAGCCATATCTTTAGCCTTGTTACCATTAATATCTACAAAAGTATTAAAGCCAATCTTAGGATTAACACTAAATCCACGGTCTGAGTGCATAATAGTTGTCCATGGATTTAAACTAGTCGTAACACCAAGTTTAGCTAGTTGCTTTTGTAGGGGGATAATGGCATCCAACCAAACTTGAGTCTCTTCTTTTGTTAAGTGGCTATGGTTTAATTCTTCACCGTTAATAATGAAAGCTACGTCATCAATTTTTGCTTTTTGTACAAAATTTAAGAGTTTTTCATCTTTTTCAAGTGTGTTGGTACGTGGATCAAAAACGTAACGTAATGTATAAGTGTAGCTCATGTTATATCCTCAATATTCATACTCAATTAATATTAGTAATGTTTGTCAATGTAACTTATTATATTAAGCTACACTGACATAGTAACATTATTTGAAAGCGTTTTCCAGAATAACAAAATAAAATATTACTAACTTAACTAAAAAATCAAAAAAACTCTTGTGTATTAATAAAATATATGATTAAATACATAATTGTCATATAAATAGGCTGACTTAGCTCAGTTGGCAGAGCACGTCACTAGTAATGATGAGGTCGAAGGTTCGAATCCTTTAGTCAGCAC